>JANWZY010000269.1 GCA_025061935.1 Verrucomicrobiia bacterium | reverse complement strand
ACACAGACATAGGCGCGACGGCGTGGTATGTCGAGCTGGATGGCCACGGGCTGTTGCTGGATGCGGGCATGCATCCGAAGCGCGAGGGCCGCGATGCGCTGCCTTTGTTCGAATTAGTAAAAGGCAAGGAACTCGATGCAATTGTGATTTCGCATTGTCATCATGACCACGTTGGCACGTTGCCAGTGGCGGTACGGTATTTCCCCCGCGCGCATGTGCTGATGCCGGAGCTGAGCTATTTCATAGTCGAGCGCGTGTTGCACAACTCGGTGAACGTGATGATGCGGCAGCGCGAGGAACAGGGAATCAAAGATTACCCGCTTTACACGCACGACGAAGTTGACAGGATAGCGCCGATTTTCCAGGGATTCAGGTACAACCGCGAGATCGAATGGGCAGCGTTCCATAAGATGCGCGCGGGATTCCAATCGCCCGTGCTCGAATTTTTCGACGCAGGGCATGTGCTCGGGTCCGCCGGCATTCTTGTACGGGGCAAAAAGGAATCACTCTTTTACACAGGCGATGTCTGCTTCCACGATCAAACTTTGATGCGGCGTGCGCGGTTCCAGAATGTCAAAGCTGATGTGTTGATCACAGAAACCACGCGCGGGGACAGAGCAAGCCCGCCGGGCGTAACACGCCAGACCGAAATGCGCAGGTTCGCCCAGGCGCTCAAACGTGTCCAGCAGCGTAGAGCAAGCGTGCTCATACCCACGTTTGCGCTCGGGCGCACACAGGAAATTCTCGCCATGCTTGCGCTGCTGATGCGCCGGGGCGAGCTGCGCCGGCAGCCGATTTACATCGGCGGACTCGGCCGCGTCTTTACGGAAATCTATGACTTGGAAGCGCACCGCACATGGCGGCACCACCGCGACTTGCAATTGCGTGAGGAGCTCGAACTGGTTGTACTCGATCAGAATCAGCTCGAGGCAATGAAGCCTGGCGGGAGCAAAATTTACGTGGTCACTGCAGGAATGATGACCGAAAACACACCTGCGCATGACTTGGCAGTTCAGATGGTGGGTGACCCACGTCAGGCGATCTTTTTTGTCGGCTACACCGACCCTGATACACCCGGGGGCAGGCTACGCGCGGCCAAGCGCGGCGAAAAGTTCAAGTTCAGCGAGGTCGCGGGCGAACTAACGCTTAAGTGCGAAGTCGAGTCTTTCGATTTCTCCGCGCATGCGCAGCGTGAAGACTTGCTCGAGTTCATTGGTCGGTTGGCGCCGCGGGCAGTCGTTCTCGGGCACGGGAACGATGCCGCGCGCACGTGGTTTGAAGAGCAACTCCGCGCGCGGTTCCCCAAGATGAAAGTGATCCAGGCCCCACCTGGGGTCGAGGTCGAATTGTAGTTTCAGAAGCTCGCTGACGCCGCTTGGGCAGAGTGCGTACGCAACACCCTTGCCGACGGATCGGCCGAGGGGCTTCCCGGTCGCGCGCGCGGCTCGGTCAACAGCCTCGGCGCGTGGCCGTCACAACTGTTCGCATGAAGTGGATTTTAATTTGTGACATCTAACAAGCTGGGGTTGAACATGTCGTGCAAATGAACAAGCATGCGGACGGATCACACGCGCGCATTTTGGCGCGGTCGCAGCAGCAGGCGTGGGATTGGAGCCTTGTTCTGGCAAGCCAGGGAATCGAGGCCGTCATAGATTTCTGCCCTGACCCGCCGCAATGGTGCTTGCTCGTGGCCCCGACCGAGTATGATGCCGCGGTTGCTGCGATTCGCAAATACGAGTTCGAGAACCGTGCTTGGCCGTGGCGCCGCGAGCTCATTCAAGTCGGGGTGGTGTTTGACGCCGGCGTTCTCGCTTGGGCGATGCTCATGGCCGGTTTTTTCTGGTTGCAAAGTACGCATGAGCCACTCACGGGATTAGGTGTGATGGACTCGGGCGCGGTTTCGACCGGGCAATGGTGGCGGTTGTTCACAGCGGTAATGCTTCACGGAGACCTTGCGCACCTTGGGTTGAACGTCGTGTTTGGCATGCTTTGGATCGGATTTGCAATGGGCAGGTTCGGCACTGGCGTTGGGTTGCTTGCCTCTTACTTGGCAGGTGTGATTGGCAATCTGGTGACTTGGTTATTTGGCCCTGCGCGATTCGTCGCACTTGGCGCGTCCGGGATGGTGTTCGGTGCGCTAGGGTTGCTCGCCGCCCAGTCAATTGCAGTCTGGTGGGAAACCAGACACGCGCCAAGGTACGCTTTGGGCGGTTTATTCGCCGGAATTTTGCTTTTCGTGTTGTTGGGGTTGTCGCCGGACTCGAACATTTTTGCACATGCTGGCGGGTTCGGCGCAGGAGTAATCGGAGGCGTTTTTTTAGCGACATCGCCGCCCTTATCTGGCAGTCCAACCGCGAACCTATTGGCCGGTTTGGCCTTTTGCGTGCTTGTACTTGGCTCATGGCTAATCGCTTTTACGCAATCGTGAGCGCAGCGGGCCTGGGCACGACATTTTCGTCATTCCCAGACGCGTGTTGTCCTCGGCCAAATAGATTTGTGTCCCGGTACGACCGCACCCTGGTTTTCCGCATTTGGCGTTGTTATTGAGCCTTGCATAGCTCAGTATTGCCTTTCGTGCAGCCGCTAACCCACCAGCTTTGGCCGGGTGTAGACACATTGGCAGTGGCTAGCCGTTTCACGGATCGGCTTGGCACCTTCAAACCGCTAGAACGGTTTTGCAGACCTGCGCAGGCAGGCACTGGGCCGTAACTCAGTGTGAACAGAAATTCCGAATCTCAATAAAAACTCCGCTCAACGCAAAACGCGGGTTTTCTCTAAAGGCTTTGTGTGTGGCGCATAAAGTTGACAAAAAGCGAGTGGGATAGGTAGGGGGTATCCAAATGGTCGAGCTTCGTGGCACGGGGACCTCCAGCCGGGGATGCAAGCAAGGCGACGGTTTACCTTGAATGGCGCGATCCGTCGCAATGCTCCCAACCAACCCATTGCTGAAGGGCGTTATGCGCCCCGGGGCACGCGCCGGGTGCGGTTGCTGTCCAAGCATCACGCAGACAGACCCTGTGGCATGTGCTTTGAGTCAGTAAAACGGCAGCGGTACACGTGCCTTTTGGCACTTATGAACAAGCCGGATATAGTAGGCGTTCTATCCCGTGCCCATCTCTGCTTTGGTGCATTGCTAGTTTTTCCGACACTTGGCGGACGACCAAATGGAATTGCAATTAGAACCGGCGTGCGCGGCAAAGCATTCCAAGGGGTGATTGAGGGATAGACGTGGACCTGCAGCCCGGTATGGAGTGAATGTTGTTCGAGGAATGATGCATAGTTAAGTCTTGGATAAAAGCGATGCTCCGGAAATCACTCGGGGCAGCCGATGGAATTGTTTAAGTAAACGGTGGGGGATTACCGCTTGCGCAAAAGTCAGCAGCGTATCGTCTGCAATTGCCGTATGCAGACTTGCGGCTCGACCTTTTGTGGAACGGGTTGTTAATGTTGGGGCGATGATGTTAAAGCTGGTAAGTTTGCTCGGAGTGGCAGTTTTCATTGCCGTTGCGTGGTTAATGTCGCCGCACCGGAAGTTGTTTCCTTGGCGTACGGTGCTGTGGGGGCTTGCCCTCCAGTTCGCTTTTGCGGTGCTAATCCTCGAAACACCGGTCGGGCGTGCTGTGTTCGGCTTCACCGGCGCGGCCGTCCAAAAGCTTGTCCAGTTCTCGAATGAGGGCTGCAGGTTCGTGTTTGGGCCGCTTGCAGACGAAACGTTGCTGAGCGAAAAATTCGGCCCGCAGAACGCGGTCATTTTCGCAGTGCTCGTAACCGGGA
>JANWZY010000268.1 GCA_025061935.1 Verrucomicrobiia bacterium | reverse complement strand
CTAGTGCTTGCTCGCGCATGCGTTTGGTTTCCTCAAGCAGTTGCTGAGCTGCCGCGTGTTTCGCCTCAGCCGCCGCACGGGCCGCAGTCGCCTGCGCTAACTCCGTGCGGAGTTGGGCAAGTTCGGCATCGCGCTGAGCGAGCTGCCTGCGCAGTTCGGTTTCAGCCCCTGCCTTACTCCGACCCTGAAGCCAACCGATGAACCAGCCCAGGACAGCTCCGATCAAAAACGCAATTATGAGTAGTAGCCCGACCGGCACGTACGAAGTGTAAGTTGCAACACCTATTACTTGCAACCTGAAAGCAGGTCTGGACACAGATGCCCGGTGCAACGAGCCGTGGCGTGGCGATCATTACGTTTACCCCCGAGTTCACTTGCAGCACGAAGCCAGGCAGCGGATAGCCGGCGCCCAAGCCAAACTAGGAATGGGGCAAATGCAGCTTTTCCAGCCCGCGGGTGTTTGCCAGCGCATGCTAGTGGTGCAACATACGGGAAACTGCGCGCAAACTGCAGTAGTTCCTTGCAAAACAACGCACTTTTTCTTCGCCCCAGACCCCCAACGCGCCAGCAAACGCGCACCACACAATGCGGACCGTTTGGACCGCCACGAGTCACCAGCGCTATCGCTACCTGGGACAACAGCGGCGCGGAGGTATCATACTCCCAGCCGCTGCGCGACGCACTGCGCCGCTCTGCGAATGCTCTCAGTGTGCGAATACTTATCCCATCAACTGAACCATTCAGGCTGAAATGCTGCATAAAACAAACGGAGACAAGGTCCCGATGCCTCGATGAGCCAGGCCGCAGCGTCAGGGGTGGCCTTTTCCCAAATGCGAGCGCTGGGGTCCGATCGCTACGTAAGGCGGCCTACCATCGGGACGTGAGTGGGAAATGCCACTCCATCGGCACTGTGCCGGTTGCACAGATTTGATTTTGCACTGCACCAACGTGCACACCGAACTTGGACGCCGCCAACCCGAACCCAATCAGTACAACAACTCCAGGCGTCTCGTGCCCTCGACCGGTGATGGAGGAACCTGACAAAATTTTTGTCCCAGGTGGGACAAAAATTTTGGATTGTGGGGGTAATGCTTAGATTGGACCCACGCCTGAGCTGGTACTCTTGCGAGGGCTAAGGCTTAGCCGGATATTTCAGACTCTGCACCGGACTTTGATGTTAGCACCGGGCTTCAGCCCGGTGTACTCAAGATTCAAAGCCACTGAGCCGTTTCAACGGCTTTCTGGCATAGTGCTAAAGCCGCTGAAGCGGCTTTGTGGTCGGCTTGACCAGCATTCACCGGGCTGAAGCCCGGTGCTAATAAAACGAGTGTGAAATATCCGGGCTAAGCTGCTGTAGTCAAGCGTAGGGGGAAGGTGTACCAGTTCTCACTGTGAACTCCCATTATTGCCTGAGACACGGTGCGCAAACCGCTCAACTGGAGAACAGCACTCTATCGGCGCCCCAGAGATGGTGCATTGCTGCATTGCGCATCCCGATTTCGGCCGACAACAATTCGAAGCTCATCAGTTTGCCAGGCCGCAGTGCCAACGATGGGTCGCTAGCTCCTGCGCCCAACATACAAGTCCCGGTAATCGGCTTGCCGAGCTCGATCGCTATAGCGGTGCAAACGTTTTTGCAGACCGAGTCTCGGCTTGTCCGTCCCGGGGTAGCTTCCATCACAGATGGCTCGAAAGCTTAATGATAGCTCCCGACGGCACAGGTCTGCCCTTCCTTCCGTGACTCGGATACTTGGTGGGGTGCTCTCTTACCCGCTGCTTACGTGGCGGGCTAGGGTTTGCCCGGCGGACGGAGCTTTTGGCTTCCGTCGCGCATAAGCCTCAACCCGGGATCGTTCGTCAAGTACCCAAGTGGTAGTACACGGCACGTCAGTACAGCACTGCCAGACCGGCCAGGTTAAGCCAGCCGGGGGCCAAACCCTAGCCCACCGTGTTAACGGTGGGTTAGGAACGCCTCCACCGAACCGACAAGTCCCGCTAGGGACGACAGAAATTGTGTTTGAGCGGTACCGCTGCCGGGTTCGGCCGCAATGCATCCTGCCATGCTGAGCTGGAAGTCGGCGGTTCACGCCCAGCAGACGCGGAGTTGCCCAAGAATAAATTCTGCCGTCCCTGACAGGACTTTCGTGTACGGTTGCGTGCGCTTTGGCCCACCCACCGACGTGGCAGGCTACGGTCGGACGCGCCTAGCTGCGCTCTGTACCCAACCCGGCCCATAACACCTTTGCGATTGTTCACCACCCCGTGAGACCCGTAGGCAGGGAATCTTAATTGGCGCGCGGATTCAGCCTGATGGATACCGGGCCCGACCCGCAAAAACCGCTTCTACGGTTTTGTGCTTGCACATGCCAAGCCGTTAAAACGCTTGGGGCGGTCTGTGCATTTTACACCCGGCTAAAGACGGGGTGCTATCGAGCCGTATGAAGAGCGTTGCGGAACTATGCAAGGCTCAATAACTCACCCGTGCGCCATATATTGAACCGCGTCACTTGAACGCTACGTCCAGGATCATCATCGTGGTGAAGCCGAGGATGACCCCGGCAGTGGCCACATCCGCATTACCGTTGCACTGGGACTCGGGTATCAGCTCTTCAACAGTCACGAAAATCATCGCGCCTGCGGCGAACCCGAGCGCATACGGCAACGCCTGCGTGGCCGTCTCGACAACCAACGCGCCGAGCACGGCAAAAATCGGCTCGAACACGCCTGACACCACCCCGAGTCCGAAGCTCGCCAGCCGCGACAAGCCCGTCCGGCGCAGCGGCATCGAAACGGCGAACCCTTCCGGAATGTCTTGAATACCGATGCCTAGCGCCAAAGTGATGGCCGATGCCAATGACACTGCGGTCGGATTCACGCCGTGCGCGCCGAACCCGACGCCGATCGCCAACCCTTCCGGGATATTGTGCAGCGTGATCGCCAGAACAAGCAGCGTCGAGCTTTTCCAGGCCGTCTTGATCCCCTCGGCCGCGCCAGCAGGCGCCTCCGGATGCAAATGCGGCAGGAGCCAGTCCAGCACCCGCAAACAAAGTGCCCCGGCCAAAAACCCGATGGCCGGCGGGAACCAGACCGGCACAGCCAGTCCGCGCGACATCTCGATTGCCGGCTGGAGCAGTGACCAAAAGCTTGCGGCGATCATGACCCCTGCGGCGAACCCGAGAATGCCGTCGAGAAATTTCCGGCTCACAGTCTTGAACATCAGCGCAGCCGATGCGCCGAGCACTGTCAGCGCCCACGCAAACAACCCGCCCAGCAGCGCAAGCGCCACCGGGCTGAGATTGGTGCTCAAGCCGTCAAACATATGCTGGACTTACTTTTAGCACACCTTCTACACGTTTGCATTTGAATTCCAGAACCTGTGGGGAGCGGGGAACCGGGCTGCTTACGGCAATGAGCCGATAGGCTCTTTGGCGAGTCGGCAGCCTGTATCAACCGAAACAACCTGTTGTGGGAGAAAGTCCCGAACTTACAATGGCGCCCGGTCTGTGAGGCGCGTGGGTTTGATCTTTGGCACGCAGCGCATTCGATTCGATTCGAGTGATTTTTGGTCCCTTGTACACATTTCGCGGCCTGTGCCTTGGCGTTGCGTGGGTGGAGGGCCGCTCTTTTTACGCGGAGGGCCTGTTCCACCACGTTTAAGCCGAAGATTTTGCGGTTTTCAAATCGCTCCGACGTTGGGCCATCGAGCGGAAGAATTCGTAACCCTCGCGGAGCCGACGCACGCAAACGTCCTTGTCCTCGAGCATTGTTTTGATGATCCGCAGGATCGGTCTGGGCCGGAAATAGTAGC
>JANWZY010000267.1 GCA_025061935.1 Verrucomicrobiia bacterium | reverse complement strand
TCCACAGCCGGCAGGTCATCCAGGCTCCGCAGGCCGAAGTATTCAAGGAACAATTCGGTTGTACCGTACAACACCGGCCTGCCAACCACGTCTGCACGGCCCACAGGCGCGATCAGGCCGCGCTCAAGCAGTGTCTGGATCACACCGTCCACGTTCACGCCGCGTATCTGCTCGACCTCGGCGCGCGTTATGGGCTGGCGATACGCAATGATGGCCAACGTTTCGAGCGCAGGCATCGAGAGGCGCGGCGGCCGCGGCTTCACGCCGACCAACGCTTTGATCCAGGGTGCGTACTCGGGGTGGGTAACGAACTGCCACGCGCCAGCGATACACGCAAGCTTATAGCTGCGCTGAGCGGCATCGTGCTCGCGCGCCAAATCTTCGAGCACGGTAACAATTTCGGCCTCGGTCACTTCCCGACATGCGCGCACGGATTCATTGTCGGGTTCCTGCTCGGCAGCGGCCAGAAGCAACTCGCGCAATTCCTTGGCGCTGAGCGGCTTCTGGGCACAAAACAAAATTGCTTCCAAGACCAGCTTCAGTTGCATCTTAGTTGGGGGATAAACCCGGGTCTTGCGCCTCGGCACCTGTGATTGTGGCCGAGGCAGTTTGTGCACACGTTTGACTTTCGCACGCTGACTGGTCGGGCTGCTCTTGCACGGGCTTCGTTGCGACTGGTGCCGGCGCGCGCGTAATCTGGATTTCGCCGAATTGCACTGATTGACCTGCCACGAGCTGCTTGAGCCGGATCAATTCCAGGAGCGCCAGGAACGTTACAATGATTTCCAGGCGGCTGGTTAACGGGTCGAACAACTCGGAAAACTTCAGCACTCCGCGCTCGGCTACAAGCCTGAGCAGCAATTCCATTTTTTCGGCTACGGTCCATCTGTCGTCAGTCAGGTCCAATCCGCCCTTCCGCGCATCGAGCCGTTTTAGCACGTTGTTGAGCGCGGTTAATAGGTCGAAGATCGAGACCTCAAGCCTGACCGGCACCGGCTCTGGCTCGAAATCCGGCTTCGGCGCGACGCGGCGGTAAACGTTTTCCTGTTGCCACTCGAGCTGTTGCAGCCTCGCCGCGGCGTCTTTGAATTTTTTGTATTCGACCAACTTACGGATCAGTTCCCACCGCGGGTCCGATTCGTCTTCTTCGCCCTCGATTGTCGCCTGCTGGTCCCTGGGCAACAGCTCACGGCTCTTGATGTACATGAGTGTCGCGGCCATAACCAAGAACTCGCCAGCAATCTCGAGATCGAGCATGCGCATTAGCTCGACGTATTCAATGAACTGGTTGGCTAGTTCGGTCAGGTTCACTTCGTAAATGTCCACCTCCTGCTTCTTGATCAGGTAAAGCAGCAGGTCGAGCGGCCCCTCAAACACTTCGAACCTGACCTTGTAATCAAGCATCGCCGGCATTGGTCTGAACGGCATGCATCATGGCTGCGAGCTGGCGCGCGCGCAATGCTTTAAGCGCGGCACCAGCGCCGGTCAATTAGGCGATAGCGCGCTCGAACGCAAACTTATTTTGGGCCGGAAGAAAGCAGCCTTGGCTGGGGACAGGGTCCAGTTCGCTTGCGGTACGGACCTCTCTATCTCGTCTTGTTGGCAGATTTTTTCGCCTTTTCCGCACTTGTCAGTACTGCGTAGAAGGCAGGTTTCGGCTGATAATGCCTGTCGAAAAGCAGCGGATGATTTGTGCGCCCGGGCATCGGCCAGTAATTCAGCCACGAATCCCGGTCCGTTACGCCCCAAAATGTGACGCGTGTGACTGCGTCGCTGTGGCGAACGAGCACGTCGAAAATGTCCGCGTACCGCTTCGCGAGCTTGCGCTGGACACTGTCCGGCAGTCCAGCCGTGTACGGGTTAAGCTTCGGGTCGTGCTGGTACCGGACCATCAGGTCGGCGCCACGATGCGCGTCTGCACGCGGCAACACGTCCACGTCCAGTTCTGTAATCATCACCTTGAGGCCCAACTCGGAAAATGCGCGGATCGTTTCTGCCAACTGCTTTTTGCTGGGCCAATTCAAGGTGTAGTGCCCTTGGAGTCCGACACCGGTGATCGGTATCCCTTGAGCTTTGAGCCTTTTGATCAGTGCCACTGCGCCATCGCGCTTCGGCTTGTTCTCGAGTGAGAAATCGTTGTAGTACAGCTCCGCCTCGGGGTCAGCCTCGTGTGCAAACTCGAAGGCTTTTGCGATGTAATCATCACCGATGATTCTGAGCCAAGGCGTCTGCCTGAGCCGCCCGTCCTCGTCCAACGCCTCGTTCACAACGTCCCACCCTTTGATCCGGCCTTTGTACCTGCCGACCACCGTGTGGATGTGCTCACGCATTCGCGCCAGCAACGTGTCACGGTCCACTTGCGACCCGTCCTCGTTCCTGAAGACCCACCTCGGCGTCTGGTGATGCCAAACCAGTGTGTGGCCGATGATGACCATGCCGTTTTGCACGCCGAACTCGACGAATTTGTCCGCAAGCTCGAACTCGTACACGCCCGGCTCCGGATGGATCCTCTGCCACTTAAGCACGTTCTCCGCTGTGACGCTGTTAAAGTGCGTTTTTATCAGGGCCACAGCGTTGGTGTCGCGGCCTGTGAACTGCGCCTCATTAAGCGCCGCGCCGATGAGGAACACCCCCTCAAACGCATCTTTGAGCGCAGGCTGCGCGCAAACAGTTAAAGCGGCGGACAGCGCCAATGCCGCAACAGCGGCGCGACTGCGAAAGGACCAAATAAGTCTCATAGGCGATACCGGTTTCTCGGTACCTCGGCGGTTATGTCTGAGCAGGCGCGCTGTACTGCTTGCGGCGTTCAGCCAGTTCAGCGGCCATCTGGAGATTGACGCTCTTGGTAATCGGGTACAGCACAAGGATGCAAGCTGCGGCCAGCCCGACCGGGATCGCCGAAAACACGCTGGCCATAAGCCGAATGCCATTGAGCACGGCAGGCGTCAGCGTTTCACCTGCCTGGTACCCGTACGCGGCCAAGCCCCAGCCGACAAACGCGCCGCCGAAAGCCAACCCGGCTTTAAGCGCAAATACAATGCCGGCGAACGCGAACCCGGTCGCGCGCCGCCCGAACTTCCACTCGCCGTAATCAATCGTGTCGGCACCCATAGCCCAAAGCAGCGGGATCGTCGGGCCGTAACACAGACCAGTAAGCACGGTCAGCAAAAACATGGTGCCCACATCCTGAGGCCCGAGCACCAGGTAAACCAATTGCACGAGCGTGGTGCCGATAAGCCCTGCAGTGAACACAAGCTTTTTGCCGAACAACTCCGACAGCGGCTTGGCCAGCAACACACCGATGATGTTCATCAAATTGCCGAGCATCAGGAACAGGCTGAACCCGACACGCGACGGGTCGGCCCCCTCTTTGACAATCAGGCCGAATGCGTCGAGGACTTTGAACCAGAGCGGTTGCGTGGCAGGGTCGGCGGCAGTGGCGACCAGCCCCAGCTTGGCCACAAACTCTTTCAACGCAGCCTGGTCCACGAAATAAGTGAAGTAGTAGTAGAACGAGCTGCCGCGGAACGAGAGCATGATGAACAAAAACAGGGTCATGAAAAACATCGCGACCCAGGCCTGGTTGCTCCACATATTCCGCACGTCTTCGCGCAAGTTTGGTTTTTGCGCCGGGGGCGGCTGGATCCGCTCTTTGACGCTGAAGAACGTGATCACAAAAAACACCACAGAAATCAGCGCATAAATGCCCACTGTAAGCGACCAACCTTTAGCGTCGTCGCCGCCGCCAAGCTTGGTCACCAGCGGCAGAGTCAGGCCCTGCACGATAAACGCCGCCGCCATGGCCGCAAAGAACCGGTACGCCGAC
>JANWZY010000266.1 GCA_025061935.1 Verrucomicrobiia bacterium | reverse complement strand
ACGACGATGATCACGCCCGGCGCGGTAGTGTTGTAGAAGAGGTTCTCCGGGAGCAGGATGACCGCCTCGATGAGATCGGCTTCCACGAACGCCTTGCGGATGTCGCGCTCGCGGTTGGAGCCCTGGTTGCCGCTGCCGCGCGAAACGGCACCCGTGTCGAGCACAACCGCCATGCGCCCGCGCTCATTGAGCGAGGCAAGCATGTGCTGCAACCAGCCCCAATCGGCAGACGAGCTGGGTGGGGCGCCGTAGCGGAAGCGCTCGTAGGGGTCGTTTTCGTAGAGCTCCTGCGCGAACTTCTGGTTCCACATCGGATTTGCCACCACCAGGTCGAAGGTCTGCAAACGCCCCGTTTGATCTTTGAACGCCGGCTGGCGCATGGTGTCGCCGATGCGGATGTCGGCTTGGATGTCGTGAATAACCGCGTTCATGCGCGCCATGGCGAAGGTGGCGGGGTTGATCTCCTGCCCAAAGACGCGCACGGGCGCCACAGTCGTGGGCAGCTTCAGCCGGCCATTCTCCTGCTTCCCAAACCGCTCGAGAAGCCGCAGGTGGCACTTGATGAGCAAACCCCCTGACCCGCAAGCAGGGTCGTAAACCGTCATGCCCGGCTCAGGCTCCAGAAGGCGCGCCATGAGCACGCCAACCTCGCGCGGGGTGTAAAACTCACCGGCAGATTGCCCTTGACCCTCGGCAAACTTGCGCAGCAGGTACTCGTAGGCGCGGCCAAGCACGTCCGGCTCCACGTCCTTCAGTCCCAAGCGATGCCGCGAAAGCACCTCGATCAGCGCGGCGAGGTGTTCATCGGAAAGAATGCGCTGACCAGCCGCGGTGGCGTTGAAATCCACCATGTCAATCACGCCGGAAAGCCGCGGATTTTCGCGCGCGACCGAGCGCACTGCGTCGGTCAGGTATTGACCAAGGCCTGTAGTCTGACGGCGAATCGCATCCCAGCGGGCGTTTTGCGGGACGTAGAACCGCACCAACTGCACCTCTCCACGTGCCCGCTCCTGGGCCAGCAGCGAGTGCACGGTCTTCTCAGTGCCGAATTGCGCTGAAAGGCGGGCGATTTCGTCGTCGAACACGTCCGAAAGGCGCTTGAGGAAGACCAGCGGCAGGATGTAGTCCTTGAACTTGGGCGCGTCCACTGGCCCGCGAATGGCGCAGGCCGCGTCCCATAGCCAGCTTTCAAGAGTCGAGAGGTCCATCATGGCGATATCTCCTCCAAAACGTGGAAAGACCCACGAACTGAAAGAGGCTGTTCGCGCAGTTCGTATGTAGGGGCTGTACCTGCGGGCGGATTGTTCTTGCGGCGTGAATGCGGGTGGCGGAAGTCGTTCACCGCAGCTTGGGTTGCGCCATTTCGCTTCGCTCGTCGTGGCATAGTTTACGTGCGTTTGAATAGCCCGGTTAATAAGCCCTGCTCAAGTTTAATCTGGCGTGCGTACTCGGGGTCAAATTGCGCAATCTGTGCAATGCGGCCGGTGTGCGAATGCCGGCTCGAATTGTGGCGGTGAAAATGGCGGTAAGTTGGTCAGCGGAGCCATTCGTGATTCGCAAGCCGGACCTGGGCAGGCGTACGGGCCGCGCGTGTATGCAGCGTGACGCAGTGAAGCTCAAGATTGGCACGGCGGCCGAATCTTAGTAGGTTTTGGGGCGCATGAGCGTGCTCGACGAACTTGAGTGGCGCGGGTTGCTGGCGGATTGTACCGACCGCGACGGGTTGGCCGCCCGGTTGGGCGCCGGCCCGATCGTGCTTTATTGCGGGTTCGACCCGAGCGCGGACAGCCTGCACGTGGGGAACCTGGTCCCGCTGCTTGCGCTGCGCAGGTTCCAACTGGCCGGGCACATGCCGATCGCTGTGGCCGGGGGCGCCACAGGCGCGATCGGCGACCCGAGCGGCAAGACCGAAGAACGACAGTTGCTCGCGAAGGAGACGCTTGCGGCGAACCTGGAAAAGATCAAGGCGCAATTGAGGCGGTTGCTGGATTTCGATTCGCGCACGAACCCGGCCAAGCTTCTGGATAACGCGGATTGGATCAGCCCGATCAGTTACCTGGATTTCCTGCGCGACGTAGGGAAGCATTTCTCGGTGAACCAGATGCTCGCCAAGGAGAGTGTGCGGCTGCGGATGGAAGAGCGCGGCACGGGTATCAGTTACACCGAGTTCAGTTACATGCTTTTGCAGGCGTACGATTTCTACGTGTTGTGCCGCGACCACAATTGCGAGCTTCAAATAGGCGGGAGCGACCAGTGGGGCAATATCACCGCAGGTATTGACCTGTGCCGCAAAAAGCTCGGCCGAACCGTGTTCGGCCTGACGCTGCCGCTGATCACGAACGCGGACGGGACCAAGTTCGGCAAGACCGCCGCAGGCGCGGTCTGGCTCGATTCGGCCAAGACTAGCGTGTACAAGTTTTACCAGTTCTGGATCAATACTGACGACCGCGACGTGATCCGGTACCTGAAGTACTTCACATTTTTGGGCCGGGACGAAATTTCCGAGCTCGAGCAGCGGCATAATCAAAACCCTGGCGCGCGCGAGGCGCACCGCGCACTTGCCCGGGCCGTCACCGAGCTTATTCATGGCGCGGGGGCGACCGCAGACGCAGTCCGCGCAAGCCAAATTTTGTTCGGCGGGCCACTGGACGGGATCACCGAAGCCGTGTTCAACGAGGTCGTCGGGGAGGTACCCACCAAGCACGTGCCCCGCGCCCGGTTCGACGGGCAGGGCACGCAACTGGTCGAGCTGCTGGTCGAGGCAGGGCTGTGCCCGAGCAAGAGCCAGGCGCGCAAAGACATAGACGGCGGCGGCATTTATGTGAACAACGTGCGCCAGGCCGGGTGGCAACGGGCGTTGACCACGAACGATCTGCTGTTCGGCAAATATTTGCTGCTGCGCAAGGGAAAGAAGGACTACGTCGTCGTCGTTGCCCAGTAAAACGCCTGCGCTGGCGCGAACGGCAATGCCACCACGCGTGTACTAAGCGCGGATGGTTTGGGCCTTGTTTATGTTCCTGGTAAGCGCCGGAGTTCAGTCGGCGTGGTCAACTAGGGCCAATCCGCTCAGGTCTGGCCGCAATTGAGTTGAGTTGCGCATGTACCCGGCGAGGAGCCGGATCACGGCGCTTTGTCGCGCCCGCAAAATTAGCGCTGTCGCGCCTGCGTGGGGATGGCGACAGAGCGGCGCCCTGCACATACGCCCGATGGAGGAGGCGTGCTCCGTCACGGCCGTCGCCTCAGCGCGCGCAAGAAAATAGCTTAACCGCCGACGGTACAGCCCGACACATCGGAGGCGCCGACCGTTCCGTTCCGTTCGTTGTCCAGCCTTTAGGCTGAATGGTTCGTGCTCGCTGCCGTAGTTTGGCCTGAGGACATTTCCGGGATAGATGTAGCAGATCGCGCAGCGTTTGGAATACGCGCGCTTGCTGGTGCAATCCGAAAAGCGGGAGCAAGCTGGCGCGCTCCAAAACGCAACGCGACTGAGGAGTCACAGGATGCATTTTCTGCCTTCACATATGTGCGCAGTTTTTCGCGGCTACTGGCTGATTGCCGGAGCGCTTTGTTTGCACAGGTGCTCTCTCACCGTCGCGTCAGCGTCTGGAGTGCGCCGGCGCGAGCCGGCGCTTTCCGAAAGCGGGAGCAAGCTCCCGCACTCCAAAACGCAAGGCGACTGAGGAGTCACTGGAGTCGATCTTTTGGCTTCCGGCAATTGTTGCCTGGTCCAGGCTCTCAGGCCGGGTGTGCGAACAACCCCGCAGGCACACCAGGGCCGGGAACGCGTGACGTCCTGCCCAAGCGCGACCGTTTTTTGCACCTAGCGCCAGCTCGCCGATAA
>JANWZY010000265.1 GCA_025061935.1 Verrucomicrobiia bacterium | reverse complement strand
TATCGCGGGGTTAACGGTATTCACTTTTGTGATAGCGTTAAGCCAAAAGGGCATTTGCCCCTACGCCGCAAGAAACGAACATATGCGCTGGTGATCAAGAACCAATGTGCCTGAATGGTTGTCAAAAGGTGAAAGGCACCGGCGTTAAACACACGGATTGTCTCGGCACAGGATCGCTCAAAAAGTGCATTACTAATAACGGAAGCGCGGGCATTACCTATTGGAAATACCAGATGCTTGATGTGAATAGGAACACGACCACTTTCCCGGGTGATTGCTTTAGCTGTGGTACAACGCTGATTGAAGGCCCGGTTGGTAACACCGTTGACTGCCGGTATGCCCAATCTGCCGAACAAGAGTCGCCTGATTGTACGAAACCGTAAGAAACCGTAAGAAACCGTCATGATCATTAACGAAAAGCGAACACTCGGCGCTAGATTTCGCGCAGCAGAGTCTTCTTATTGAGGCTCGCGCCACTACGCTTTTCATCTGACTATATTAGCACCCGGGCCTCAGCCGGGGTCTCAAAGGCGTCGGCAGCGGCAAGCCGTTTCAACGGCCTGCCGGGGGCCGTAAAACTTTTGAAACGGTTTTGCAGGTCGGTGCAGGCGTTCGCCCGGCCGAAGCCCCGGGGTTAATGAAAAAGGTGCTACTGACTAATGCGAGTCTCATTAGTGAACTCCGGGTCGAACCCCAAAGTGCCTCGCAAGCGCGTCAGCGCGGGGGTACTTGATTTGTATTGGTGACTGGGCTTCAAATGAAGGGTGGAGTATATGGACGCCGAGAAAGCTGGTTGTTGGTATGAGTCGCGGGCCAGGACGCCAGCATGGAATCCGCTTGTTAAAAGGAATGAAGATGTGCGTGTACGGGTTGGTGGGATGTCGTTTAACAAAGCGAGAGGCGTTGGGCCGTCTTTCCAGATGTAGGCCGGGACATAGCCAGAAAATGCGGAGGCCAAGCCTTGTAACCAACTGGCACTCAGGACATTATGGAACGTTAAAAACAGTAACAAACTTTTTTGCTGGGGCATAAAAGTGGCCGTATAAAACCTTTATGCGATACGCGCCTTCAAATTTAGGGCTAACAAACTTTGCGTCAGAGCGGAAGCGGTGCCTTAATGCATACCTGAACCGGCTAAGCAGCACCCTTGGGTGGCTGAAGGTCGTACTAAAATCAAGCCTTGGTGGCTTTGTGTCCTTCCTGGCTTTAACCGGGACAACGATTTATGCGCAAGTGTATTTTGCTGAGGGGCGAATCGAGCTGGTAACGAAGCGCGCCGTTGACGATCCGGGAAGGACTAATCCGTATGAGTTTTACGCAGAGGTAGTGGGAGACAAGTACAACATCAGATTACGCACTGGTGTCATGCTTTTGAGTACCGGTTTGGCGAAGGCGCGGAGCACAATCGGCGCCGCGCTTGTGTCCGCAAGGACGCTAATGTCGAGCGGCTGGTGAATGCGGCTGCGGCAAGTGCGCATCTTTGCGGCTCTTTTTGTCGGCAATTGCCTCATGAATAAAATGCGCAGGCTAGGCAGAGTGTGGCTGGGCGGGTACGGGGGACTCTTGGTTTTGTGTGCCTTGATATCGCCATTGGCCCCGCAGTTGGCCGCGGCGACGCTGCGTTATAACGGGGTAGTGGTACTAGGAAAGCCCGACGCCCAAGGTGGGATTGTAGAGACGGTCGGGGGGATAATAATCCGCCAAGATGCGGAAAAAGGGCTTACTTGTATCGAGCAAGATTGTACGGCCGTTTACTCCTCGAAAGTGGAGCTGTGGTGCAATGGGATTGACATTTTTCTAATTGAGAGATTTGCGAACCCGAAGATAAAACCTCTTGCCACGGTGCGGAGGGTTGGCACCCGCACGCTTGGCGAGGCCATAGGGACTATTGTCGAAATCCCGTATCTGGTGAGTTGCACAAAGTACCGGGAGATAACGAACTGTGCTGCATGCGAAATACCCCTCAGCCTGCTTCACAAGGATCCAGACTTCGGGTGTGACGCATTTACGGTGAAACCGGGTGCCAGGGAAGGCGAGGTGATCTTCTGGCTAAACGGAACGGGCAGGACCAAGCGGGACGGGTACGAATACCAGCTCCCTCCTCCGTACCACAACGGCTATGTTGCAGCCAGACTACTTATTGATGAAAGTACTGGCCAGGTTGCGGGCACATTGCCCAAACGTGTGGATTTTTCATTCTATCGCTCAAAACCGGGCGGGGTGGACGCGAACGACTTGGCGTTGCACCACCGCGTATCAGTAGTCATAACAAACGTTGAGGTGACTTCCGAAACGTTGGTTGGTGCGCCGGTCGTGCGTAATGACGAAACATATGAGACGGTTGACTACAGGTTTGAATCTTTGCATGGCGACCCGTTTTTCTACCGCGTGGGGAAGGGTGGCGATTTCCCCAGATTTATTGAATCTCAGTCAAAAGAGTTTGGGAAAATTGAAGACGCTTTGAAAGCACGCCTTGGGATGGTTCCAGCCCATCAGCCGGGCTTCGGGCGTCACATTGTATTGGCCGTGCTGGTTGGCTTTTCCGCTTTTTTTGCCCTGATCCTGGTAAGAAAGGCGCGAAAGACCGGTGCCCCGTAGGGGTCACATTGGTAGGCGTAACAAGTTCAATTACGATCACAGACGTAAACTATGAAACCAAAAAAGTCCGTAAATAGTTGCATGCTTGGGAGCTGTACTGTTGGCGCTCACGCTTGTGTTAGGTAGTGTAAACGGTGGGTACAGCGAGGGTTTCAGAAGCGCTTAGCCGAAGATTGTATGGAACTATGTTGGGGGCGAGTGTTGGGTCAGTAACGGCGTTTGCAACGGCTCCAAAACGTTCGAAAAGGTGAAAACATATGTTTGCACAGAAAGGGCGATCTTAATTGTCCTCCTGACGAAAACCTTGGCAGCCAACGGGTAGTTCAGTGCGAGTGGGTCCCAAGATACAAAAAGGATTTTAAACTCAACGTTGACCTACAAAAGTGTGAAGCCGCCATCGGGTACACATGCCCAGATGGTTCTGTATGTGAGGTGCGTGCTCCGACCGAGTAAAATGTGCAGGCGGCGAGCGGAAAGACCGGCTTGGGACACGGAGGGAAGGCTCGCACAGTTGCGCGAGCGGCGTCGGTGTATAGCATTGGCATGCCGCGTACCGCAGCGTGAATGGTAACAAGGCTTGAACATTCGATTGACGCAGCAAAACCTAGCTTCATCCCGGGAAAATGCGCATTCCTGTGTCATCGTATTGTGCAAGCCTGACCGAGACTGTATGGCATGGGTACTAACCCGGATATTTCATACTCGATTGTGAAGCGCATCTGGCCCTGATGCTGACTGCTGCTGCCCGCCGTGGTCATTTCGCCATTCTGTGTTGTTGATTGGGCTGACTGCATGTGGGCACAGGGTGTGGTAGTGGAAATGATTGGACAAAACGGAAAAAAGTTTCAGCGAGCCGCTGAAATCCCGCGTGCGCGGGACCAGCGGCGTGTGCTACCATCAACTATGAAATATCCGGGCTAAAGACGGAGCATTTGCAGAAGAAAAACGGGTCTGGCCAAGGCGTGGAGCGCAATTGGCCCCGCCTGTGCGTTGGATGTGGCGCACCCGATAGTTGGTGTCCCGCCAGGCAACTGATTTTGGGCCTGCGAGGGGTAGAGTTGAGCGTTGCTTTTTCCTGTTTCCCGTTGACGAGAGAAAAAAACCATAACTGCCAAACGCCAAAACTGCGGGATGGGGGCTGCATTGCGCCCACGTGAATGAGACTTCGTGAGTATGCGTTGCAGGTGGTGTCGACTATTACAGCGGAAAGCGTGCGATTTTGCCCCAAGATTCGACCTGCAGCATGCCAAATAATGAGTCG
>JANWZY010000264.1 GCA_025061935.1 Verrucomicrobiia bacterium | reverse complement strand
GGCGTGTTGATCGTGACTAACATAGGCCCGACTGACTTTGCTGCGGGTGATACGTTCACGCTGTTTAACAAGCCGGTTAGTGGGTTCAGTTCGATCACTTGGGCGCTGCCGGCATTGACGCCGCCGTTGTACTGGACGAATATGTTGGCAGTTGACGGGACCATCAGGGTCTTGTCCAC
The DNA here is from genome assembly GCA_025061935.1 of Verrucomicrobiia bacterium. Classification (GTDB taxonomy): domain Bacteria; phylum Verrucomicrobiota; class Verrucomicrobiia; order Limisphaerales; family DTLC01; genus DTLC01. The sequence goes on along the minus strand of JANWZY010000264.1, from coordinate 3,694 downwards.
GGCCCCACCGGTGCCAACTACGCCGACGAATATAACGCTTACGCGCATCTCTGCCACTCAGCTAATGGTGGAGTGGCCATCGAACTACATTGGCTGGCGGCTCGAAACTAACGCTGTAAGCGTAGTCGCCACAAATCAGTGGTTCACGTGGGTCAACTCGACCACCACGAACCGCGTGATCATTAACATTGACCAGACCAAGACGAATGTTTATTTCCGGCTGGTTTACCCGTGACAAACAACTAACCGCGCATGAGTTGGTCTGCGCTGAGTTATAGGGTGTAAGTTGGAATGGAGCGGGTGGGGTGGTGGTTCTGCCCGCTCCAATTTTCGTGTGTGTAACGATGTAAATACGCGCGGGAATGCACGGACAAGAGTCGAAAGCAGGCAGCCGGATGGGTTCGGGATGGGTTGGTAAAGTAGAAATGAGGTTGCAACGTAGTAAGCAAGCTGGCTTATAAGCGAATATATTGCCGAGGGTTGGAGTGAAGTGTAAGTTATGACGGCTAGAGTTGGTTGAAACAAGGAGGCAGCGATGACGGTGCAAAGACGGATAGATTCAAGGCTCGGGTTTGGCGGTGTCCAGTTGCTAGTTTTGGCGGTATTGGTCGTTAGTGTACTTGGGGCTAGCTGTGGTAAGCGTGAGGCAAGCACATCTGGGGGTGCGCAGACGCCGGAGCAGGCTGCGGCTGACCCGTTTAACTTGACTGGTTTGCGGGCCGCGTTTGCAAATGCAAGCCCGGGGTTGCAAGTGATCGTTGACGAGGCAATTGGTTCAATCCGCGCGCGCGATTACGCTTCGGCGCTACGGCAGTTCGAGGGGATAGCTCAGCGTAAAGACCTGACAAAGGAGCAGAAGAAAGCGGTTGAAGAGCTGATTGCCAAGTTACGCGGCGCCGGCGCGGGTGCCATGCCGAGGTAGTAGAATAAGGTGAGTCGGATCTCAAAAATATGCAACGAAGTAGTGCTATGGAGCGGGCGGTCAATTTGTTGAGTGTCGAAAAGCTGCATGCTGGGCTGCGTCAATGGCGCACAGATCGTTTGCGGGTTGTTTGCGTGCGGCGTGGCTTTACGCTTATCGAGCTGCTGGTTGTAGTTGCAATTATTGCGATCTTGGCGTCATTGCTTTTGCCCGTGCTGGGTGCGGCTAAGGAGAAGAGCCAGCGGACCGGCTGCCTGAATAACCTTAAGCAGTTGGGTCTGGCTACTTTTTTGTATGCGGAGGAGTTTGAGGGCAAGTTACCGCCTTGGCGTGGGTATAGGACTGACAACACGCGGGACGACATGAGCCAGCCACACTACTCTAGATATGTTTACACAGGGACCAGTACCAAGACGTATGTCAAACCGGATTTAAGTCAGCCGCCAAACTGCTATTTCGAAAACGCGGGGTATTTCTACGGCATGAAGCTTGTTGCGGACGGGCGCGTTTACTTTTGCCCGGGATTTAAGAGTGGGCCGTACAGTGTGTTCGATTACTCGCCACCGCTGAGCACTTGGTACGACAGCGCTGCGCCGGTAGTGAGATCCAGCTACTTTTACAATCCACGTCCGCGCCAGCCAGGTGTAAGCAATCAACGCCGGTACCAGAAAACAAGTCAGCTTGAGCAGGGTAAGCTTTTCGCCATGGACGTGATAGCGGGGCTTAATTCGAAATCGTCCTTCCAGGTCGAGGCGCACCCGCGTGCGCGTGGCTGGAGCGTGCTTTTTACTGACGGAAGCGTGAAGTTCGTAAAGAACAAGCAGGCGTACGAGATGGTTTCCCAGGGCAGGTATGAAGACCCTGGCGACCGTGCGCGGATTTTTGATCTTCTGGAGCAAACAGCAATGCGTTGAGGAGTTCTTTGTTGGCCTGGTGCGAGTTTTGTAGAAACGAAGACTCTGAGGCCCAAACGGACCTTCAATTTACCCGCTGTCGTTACGTTCGCATTAAAAACGCATTTCAGCGGCGGGATTACATCCCAGAGGCTGTGTTTCGCCTGGTTATAGCTTTGGCCGCGGTTGTCTGTGCGTCCGGGCGTGGCGCTGCCGGCATGTGCGCTCAACAGGGGGATGCGGCCCAAATGTTCCGCGTGGCTATCGAGGTTGACGCGGCAAAGGCGATTGGTGACTGGCAGCCCATTTGGCGTTTTTTCGGGGCGGATGAGCCGAATTATGTTTATATGCCGAATGGCCGGCGGTTGATTGCCGAGCTTGGCAAGCTTGCCCCGGGGAGGGTTTATTTCCGCGCACATCATCTGCTTTGCTCTGGTGACGGCGTGCCTGCTCTCAAATGGGGTTCGACTGGCGTGTATTCAGAGGATGAGACTGGGCGGTCATTTTACAGTTTCACCGTGTTGGACAGGATTTTTGACGCGCTCGTGGAATCGGGGGTACGGCCATTCGTCGAGCTGGGTTTTATGCCGAGGGACCTTTCGGTCAAGCCTGAGCCGTATCAACACGCGTGGGCACCTGGCAAAAAGTATGATGAAATTTTTACTGGTTGGGCGTACCCGCCGAAAGATTATTCGAAGTGGGAAGAGTTGGTTTATCAAATTGCGCGGCATTGTGTGGAGCGGTACGGCAGGGCCGAGGTCGAGCAGTGGCTCTGGGAAGTTTGGAATGAGCCGAACATCGGCTATTGGCAGGGGACGAGGGAGGAATTCTTCAGATTGTATGACCATGCTGTAGCAGGGCTGCGCCGGGCGCTACCCAGCGCGCGTGTGGGTGGGCCGCATACGGCAGGTCACGGCGGGCAGTTCATGCGCGAGTTCATCGAACATTGTCTGCGCGGGACAAATTACGCCACAGGGCAACGTGGTGCGCCGCTTGATTTTGTGGCATTCCATGCCAAAGGTGCGCCTGGGTTTGTGGATGGTCACGTTCGGATGGGCATTGCCCAACACTTGCGCACTATTAAAGCAGGGTTTGAGCTTATTGCTTCGTACCCCGAACTGGGAGGCAAACCTGTAATTATTGGTGAATCCGACCCGGACGGTTGCGCAGCGTGTCCAGCGACGCTCTATCCGCAATACGGTTACAGGAATGGACCATTATACGCCGCATACATGGTTGCTGTGTTGGCGCGGAAGATCGAGCTGGCCCAAGCGATGTAACGTCAACCTAATAGGCGCGGTTACATGGGCGTTTGTGTTTGAAAATCAACCATTATTTGCAGGCTACAGGCAGTTGGCAACTGGCAGTATTGATTTGCCCATTATGAATGCGTTCCGGATGTTAAGTAGGATGAGTGGTAAGCAAGTCAGTGCGTTTAGTGATGCGGCGCTTGCGCTTGAGCAAGTTTTACAGGCTGGCGTGCGGGAGAAACCGGACGTGGGCGCGCTGGCGACTTTGGATCATCGGAAGTTGTGCGTCTTGGTGTGGCATTATCATGACGATGACGTGCCCGGGCCGGTTGCCCAGGTTGAGCTAAATGTTTTGGGCTTGCCGGAAGGCGCAAAAGAAGCGCGCCTGGTGCATTTTCGCATTGATGCCGGGCACAGCAATCCATACGCGTTATGGCAGCGTATGGGTATTACGGCCAAGCCATTGCGCGAGGAAATCGAGCAACTTGAAAGGGCTGGGCAGTTGGCTACCGTGGACGCGCCAGCGCATATGAAGATTGTTGCCCGTCAGTGCACGGTGAACTTTGAATTGCCGCGCCCCGCTGTTTCGCTCCTGGTCTTCGAATGGTGAATAGTAGGCGTTCATATGT
>JANWZY010000263.1 GCA_025061935.1 Verrucomicrobiia bacterium | reverse complement strand
ACCCGGGTTCGGCTCAAGCGTCTCACCTGCATGTCGCCGGTCGGGCCGCGGCGGGAAACAAAAAAGCCCGAAGCATGTGCCTCGGGCTAATCAAATTTTTGTCTGGAATTCTACACAGTTTCCTCGATCAGCATGTTTGCCAAGTGCAGATACTCTTTTATTTTGCGCCTTTCATATCTGTGCCTTTGGGATTTCTTGGGTTGCTGGCCCGCTTTCCTGAATTGAAGTTTCGGGTCGCGGATTGCCTCACTTATAGACTCTAACCTTTTGCTCATAGGGCAGTTGTGGTTGGATTTTTCCCTCCTTTTTGGAGGCTGAACTCTCAGGCCCAGATTCGGACCCTACCCTTTAGCGCACACGATCCGCACCCCGCTTTTGCTGGCGGGGCAGCACTGGCATTGGTTCAGCCTCTTGATTCAACCGGCAGCAAAACCTGCGCCAGAAACTGCCCGCGCTTATGAGGGGCAGTTACGCCCCTGGTGTTAATTGGTTGGTGCAGACGGTTTCTGCGCGTCGCCCGGCTTTCCCGCCTTTTCGGACTTGGCTTTCTTGCCGCAAGCATCCTTTTTGGCCGCACACGCGGTGCCTTTATCTGCGCAACAAGCCTTTTTGGCTTCTGCGCAACACGCTGCTTTTTCTTTGCAGGCGGACTTGTCTTTGGGTTGCTCTGTCTCAGCGGCGAAAGCCGAGAGCGTAAACGCGCTTATTACCGCGCACACCAGTAAGTTTTTGATCGTTTTCATGGTACAACTTTGTTGATTTGTCACTAAACCTTCCATTTGTTCGACATGTTTGTCAAATTAGTGTTCAACTTTTTTCGTCATTGCTGGGCCAGGTCTTCGATCACCGCTGAAAGTCCACTTACCACACGCGCCAGCCGCGCGTAATCTAGTTTGTCGGGTGTGTCGCTTGCAGCATGATAGTGTGGGTACCGGAATGGAGCCGTGTCCGTGACCATTACAGCCGGGTAACCGACCTGCCAAAATGACCAGTGATCAGACCAGTTGATGCCCGGCAACACCTCGGGCAGCGCACCCCCTTCACAAGGAAATTGCGCGCTTTTGCGGAATGTACTCACGCACCGTCGCACAAGTTTGCGATGTGCCACGTTCCCCACGAATCCAATGAAATTCCCCGCACTAGGGTAGAACAACCCGACTGGCGGCGGGTATTTCTGGCTGCCGGGCGCGTCACTGTAATAACCGATACATTCCAGGCTGATCATCGCAACGATGCGTTCGCCGCGTTTACGGCACTCTTTGGCGTACACTAGGCTGCCCATCTGCTCGGTCTGGAAAAAAGGCGGTTCCTCGTTGACGAATGCCACAAACCGCAATGTTCGCGCCGGCTTGCGCCCAGCCCAATCGCGCGCCAGGGCGAGCAACGCGGCTACACCGCTGCCGTTGTCGTTCGCACCAGGACTGCCTGATACCGAGTCGTAATGCGCCCCCACCACAACTATCTCGTCTGGGTACCGGCTGCCATCGAGCTGGACGGACAAGTTTTCGCACAGCTCACCGCTGGCCTCGTAGGTTTGACGCATCACCTGATAGCCAGCGGCAGCGAAAGCGTTTGCTATGTAATCTGCCGCAGCCTCGAGCTTGGCAGGGTTGAACACGTTGCGCTCGCCAATTCCGCCCGCAAGCGCCGTTACGTCGCGTTCGAGCGCGTCGCGCAACGCGGCCTGGTGACCGGTTAGCGGAGGTAGCGGCCCGCGGTAGCTCTTGGACGGCATCCTGATCATGACCAGCCAACAACCAAAAACCAGCGCCGCAATTAACACACCCGACCAGAGAAGATGTTTCACTGCGGCGCGTGTGATAAGCTGCATCAGCCACAGCAAACCTGAGCTGTTGCAAATTGTAAAGCGCGGGCGATTATAGGAGATGCCGGCTTCAAGGTGTGAGCAGGCCGCTGCTTGGTAGCACCAATACCCCGTAAAAACCGGCAATTTTACGCTGGCTATTTTCTGCAAGTGGTGTTAAACATTGACGCAAACTTAACCAAGCGAATCTTATGAAAATTAGACCCACCCTCCAAGGTCTCCTGCCAATTGCACTGTGTTTGAGCTGCATGCACGGACTGGCGCAGCCCGGTGCTGGTGTAGGCGGAATGATGCGCCCTGGCCCCGGGCCGAGCACGTCCGGCGCAATGAAGAAAGTCTTTGGTAAACACACCGCCTTCACTGCCGATGTCGAGATGCAAATTGTTATGGGGGAGGACAAGATCATCATGCCGGGCAAGATGGCGGTCTCGGATAGCAACAGCCGGTTCGAAATGGATGTGGCGGAGATGAAAGGTGGCCCGATGCCGCCGCAGGCTATCGAAGGGGTGAAACAGATGGGCATGGACAAGACGATCACCATAACACGTGGCGATAAGGAATTGATGTACATGATTTACCCCGGCCTGAAGGCATACGCAGTTCAGTCGTTCAAGGATCCGGAGGCGGCGCGGCCGGAATCGGACTTCGAGGCCGAGGTTACGGAGTTGGGTAAGGAGACGGTTGGCGGGAGGCCATGCGTCAAGAACCGTGTTGTGGTGACCGACAAGCAAGCGCGCAAGCATACGTTCACCGTATGGAATGCGACTGACCTGGAAAATTTCCCTGTCCAGATCGAGACAGCCGACGCAGGCGCCACGCTCACCTGGATTTTTAAGGATGTGAAGCTTGGTAAACCGGACGCCGCGCTGTTTGACCCGCCTGCAGATTACAAGAAGTACGACAGTCTGATGGCCCTGATGCAGGATCAAATGATGAAACGAATGCAGCAAGAAGGCGGGACGCCGCGGTAAACTTTGCAGCAAGGCCGTTGAGGGAACCGTCGCTAACATAAGAAACCGAACCTCGGGGGGCTCCTCCAAAAATTCGACTGCGCCAGCCTGAGCAAAGTGCGCGTTTGCGCCCGCAATGCGTCGCTTTGGGGATGGGTGGAGACTTTCGTAAAAGTTTCACTGTGGAATTGCATCGTTCCCGTGTAGGCAGGGCGCGCCTTCCGCCCAGAACGGGGCGCCGCTTTGTCGGCGCCGCGGCGCATGCGCGAGATTGAGCTTGGGGGCCAAAGCTCGGCCCGGCAGCACACCGGCCTCGGTCGCCCGTGCCCAAGCCCATTGGGGCTACAGACTAACAGCCGACCATGCCAATGATGGGCTTCCGGACTAAAAAGGAATCCTGTAACTCCTGGCTCGGAACGGGAGAGCAAGGTGCCCACGACTCATTCGGTCCGGCCCCGTGCCCGCACGCCCGGAGGCTTGCGCAAGTGCATGCGCTATCTCCAATTGTTTTGCGTGAATAAGTCCAGCCTTGGCCTTGTGGACTCACAGCGAATGGCGGAGAGACCCCGGCAAGCAACGGAGACGCGCGTTTGCCGTCCCCTTCGGGACTCGGACGCTGGTGTAGCGCAATTTACGTGCCCTTGCGTGGCGGGATTCAGCTCTGTTGCGCCCGGCGGCACTCATTGGTGAACCTCTCAACTCGGATATTCTGAACCCGTCTCATTAGCACCGCGCTTCAGCCAGGTGAATGTGATGTAACAGAACCCGCGCAGCTGCTTCAGCGGCTTCAAAACCAATGCCAGAAGCTCCGAATAGTTTCGAGGCCGCTGAAACGATCTGCGCTCCACATCACCGGCTGTTGTACAAGGCTAAAGCCAATCACAGTTTCGGGCATGAAGCGTCCGGCCTAAAGGCCGTATAACAAACAGGGCGCGCATTCCGTGCGGCCAGTTTGAGTTTGGCCTACGTGGTTTACAGAAAATGGGGCTGGCTAGGTCGCGTTGGGGACTTTTTTAGGGGTGCGGTGCCCTAGGCGGCACACAGCCTGCCCTACCAAATTGTGCAGTTACAAGGCAAAACTGGTATAAACCATAGCGCCGACTG
>JANWZY010000262.1 GCA_025061935.1 Verrucomicrobiia bacterium | reverse complement strand
CCGGTTAGTTCAGCCCAATTTGCCACGGTGCCTTTGCGCGTAGTTTTTGTGGTCACGCAGTGGGCACGCGTGCGTAAAGTGCCGATGTACGGCCCTGGGTTTTACTCGTTTAGGAGCCGGTCAAATCGCTTTCTCAAAAGTTCATGTTGGTCTGGGTCAACGGGCATAGCGTCAAGCCTGGCTTTCAGTATATCGGGTTTGACCATTCTTCGGCGGACGCGAACTCGCACGAAATGCATATCTTTGTCTCTACCGGCGTAAAGTTTCGACGCGGCGAGATCATGAACTTTGAGGCACCAGCCCGTTGCACCGCCTGTGTTTTCATTGCGGATGGGCACCAACCGGTCCGCCCATCCGGCGGGCAGTGTGGCAGTGGTGTCATCCACACCATGCGCGTAGTAACCGAAAGTTTCGTGGAAAAGTGATCGTTCGCCAATTGCGCCATCAATCTGAATGGATAAGTCCGGGCGTCTTTTGGGAAAAACATCAGCTTCAATTGAAGTGAGCAATTCTTCCGGGGCGTCAGGGAACTGCGCAAGTAGTGCCTGGCTCCCTATAACGACAATGTCGGGATGGTTGGTTACCGCACTTGCGGCGCGAATAATGTGTTCAAGCTCGCTTCGCTTCATAATCGCGCAGGATTTGCAGCCGTTCCTCTTCATCGAGTATGCCGCAAAACGGGCTGGACTGGCGCAAGCGCCGCGCTTCGGGCGAATCGCTACGCAACAGCTCGAGGATTTTCTGGAACGGCCAATCCCTGAGGATTCGTTGCCATTCGAGCAAAACTGGTGGTGGGTTCGGTTGCCGTTGTTGAATCCAGCGTTCCAGCGTGCGCACAGCGCGTTCGAGCAACTCCGGTTGCGCAGCGAGTTTTTCTGCTATGCGGATATCCATGGCCAGGCTGCGGCGGTCAATCCACTCGTGCGAACGCATGGGAAACATGCTATTTGAAACCGGTTTTTTTTCCATATTGAAGTACGGAGCGCGCAGCGCTTTTGCTCTGCGGCGGAACTGTTTTAACCTGCCCGGCTCTCTTCAACGCCTGTGTAAGAAAGCCGGAAGTATCGTGCCGGTCTCCAATACGACTGCTTCCCCATTTGTGTAGCGGACCAGTGCCAATACCGAGTTCAGCACTTTACACGAGAAAACCGCGCATGTAGCGAATCAGGCCCGTTCCATAGCGCGCGTGAACCCGTCTGGCCGCGCGATATTTTCAGGAGTGATTAAGCGCACATTCAACTCCCGGGCGCGCTTGACCAGAGCCGTGCCTGCTGTGCCCCTGACCGGCACGTAAACGGCCACGAACTTGCGGGTGAACTGGCCGCCAAGGTTCCGCGCGCGTGCGTCCAGCTCTTCCAGGTGCGCTATGAGCCGTGCGCCCGCGCCGCCGCGCTTACATGAGATGCACACGGCCCGCACGCCGTCCACGCAAACGACGTCTTCTTCCAGTTCGCTTCCGCCGGGTAAGACAACGGTGGCGCCCCAGCGCACGTCGGTGAAAAGGCCTGTTCGCGCGACGGCGTCGGCAACGACGACTTCCCACCACCCGCCCGAGAGAAAGCCGAGCGCGAACGCAATCGGTTCGGTGGCGGCGACTCGGTGCTGATCGTAATTCTGGACATGTTCCTTGTTCGCGCGCGCTCGCGCCAGTTGTTCGAGCTCATGGCGGGTGCCATCCGGCAGGGTCAATTTGCCAGTACTTGTGATGCGGACCAATCCGCAAGCTGCGGCGAGGTGCGCCACTTGCTCTGGCAGCTCGAACTCGCAGTCGAGCAATTTTAGCCATTCTTCGGGCGACCTCGGGCCATTTCCGGAGATCTTTGACACAAGTGCCGATACGGCGTCGTGCGTGGCGTGCTCTGCTGCCGGGTTTGCAAACAGGTACTTTGCCAGCTCAGCGAATTGCGACCAGTCGCGGCCTTTTGTGATGCGCTCGATGCCGTTGGCTGTGGCGATTACGTCCAAGGTAAGCATCGGGCGGATAGGCGTGAAGCTCATGTCATTTTCGAGCAGTCGGATCAGTCCCGGCGCGGTGCAGCCGTCAACGAACTGCTCGTCATCGGTGTCCACGTATAGTGACATGGCCGGCGGTGTGGCTTGATTGGCTGCGGTGAACGCGCCGATGGACATGAGCTTGGTCCCGCCGGTGAAATTGACTACAGGTTCCAGTTCTTCTTCGCGCGCGAATGCGATAGCCCTCGCTACGGCGCGCTGCGTCTCGGCAATTGAGGGCATGCTGCTGAGCCGGATGTTTTCCGCTGCTGGGGTCTGTCCCGCATTCTTTACCGCTTTCAATATGTACTCTGTACGCGGCGCGGTTTTGGTGGTGGCCAGGTGATACACCTTGATTGGCTTAAGCCTGAGGATCGGCAACACATTTTGCATCGTCTGTTCACTGACGAGCTGGACCAGCGCCACCCTTGACATAAGCGCATGATTAAACTAGCAGCCAATCAGGGTCCAGTGGCTGGATGGGATTAGCCTCGCGTTGCAGATCGAAGCCGAGCAGTTGTTCCGTAATTTGTTTCATTTGCTCGAAGCCGTCTTTGCCGATGGGTAGCACACCATGCGCGAGGATACTTGCATTGCGTTTTTCGGTGGCGGCGCGCAGCAGGCTCTGGGGGTTCCGCCTACCGTCCGGCAGGAAAAGGTCGGCAACAATCCGCTTAGCTTGTTCTTTTCCGAGGACTGCGACCGCATAAAAGGTTTGCTCCAAGGCGAACTTGATTGAGCCTTCTTCGTCCGGTTTACAAAAAGGTAAGGCGCGCAGTTGTTCGGGAATGTTGGGCACGTTTTTAGGGCTGCACCTGCCGTTGACAAACAGGCCGTTAGTCGCCTCGGCCAGCCAGAGTTGGCCCTGCATTTCGATGGCGCGGTACAGGCGCGCGGCAGCGTCTTCGTATCTGCCCTGGCGCGCGGTGCGCAATGCGTTGTCGAGCAACTCACGCAGGAGCGCGTCGTTTGCGCTGGTGGCCGCGCACTCTTCGCAAATCTTGAGGCTTGCGTGTACGAACTCCAGAAGTCCACTCGGTTTGCCTTCGAACATGAGTCGGAGCCGGCCCAGTGCGTTGTGCAGCCGGCTTTTCGCAGTGTGGAAATCGAGCCGGTGCCGCGCTGCCATACCTTCTGCAAGTTCGGCAAAGGCTTCGAATCGGAGCCGGGTTGGCACACGGGGCGCGACTTGGCAGAGCACCTGCGCAGCGGCTTCAAACTGGCATGCATCCCAGAGGTCTTTTGCGCGCTCGATTTCGCGGATGGCTAGCTCGCGCCACGGGTTGCCCTGGTAAAGGGTGCGTGCTTTGCCGTCGAGGACTATGCCGAGCCCGCCTTTGTCGCGTTGTTCGCCGCCGACATAGGAGAAATGTTGGAACAACTCAACAGCGGCGAGCACAAGGGCTGCGCTCATGGTTTTAGTCCCACCGGTGTAGTCCACGAGAACTTGGTCTGGCTCCACGCGCCATTTTTTGAGCAGTCCAGGTATGGCTTTTCTGAGCTCGAGGTAGCACGGACCAAGCTCTTCGAACCGCGCAACTTCGATGAAGTCGCGGTCGGGATGCCAGTCGAGCTGTGCATGGATTTCGTCCGCTAGCGGACGGCTGCCAACTGAGCAGAAATACCAGACATGTTTAGGGCGGTATTGGCGCAGCACGTGGAGGATGGGCGCAGGTGTGCCGCCGACCGCGACAAGTGCGGCAGTGATAGCCGTATCCTGGGTCTGGCCAGTTGTCATATGAACGGTTTCAGCCTTGGGTCATTTTTCATTGCCTCGTAAAGTTCGAGCGAGACGCGGCGTGTTTCATGCCGGCCGCCGCACGAGAGGTGAACTTCTTTGCCCTCGGGCCAACGGTGGGCATCCCCGAAGATGACCAGCGCGTGCCAATTACCTTGGGCATCCTTGTAGGGACGAAGTATGA
>JANWZY010000261.1 GCA_025061935.1 Verrucomicrobiia bacterium | reverse complement strand
TTCAGGGCATAGGCGCCGGATTTGTACCCCAAGTCCTCAACACGAAAATCATTGATGAAATCATTCAGGTAACAGAGGAAGATGCGGGCGCCACTGCCAAGGAAGTAAGTCGGCTTGATGGCATACCTGTGGGCATTTCAAGCGGTGCAGCGATCTGGGCCGGATTGCAGGTTGCCAAACGGCCCGAAAACGCAGGCAAACAAATTGTGGTGATCGTGCCATCGTGCGCCGAGCGATACTTGAGCACCTGGCTGTTCAGTGACGTCAATACAGAAAGCGACCCGGTGCCATAAGCACAAAAAACCGCGCGTCACCGGCCAGGGGGCAGTGCTCAAATACAAGTTTCGGTTGAATCGAGACCGACGCGGCTTGGCTCAGGCCGGCGTGCGCTCAGATTGCGCATCCTCACCCAATGTTTGAGCTGTTTCTGGGAGGTTGAGCCGCGTTGGCATTGCCGTTCTCGTGCGGCGGCTCGATTGGCACTTCCAGCACGAACGTGGCGCCTTTACCCACACCCTCGCTGTAGGCAGTCAATGTGCCGCCCAGCTCCCGCGCAGCCATGGCCGAGCTGTAAAGGCCGAACCCGTGGCCATCTTTGCGCGTGGTGAACCCGTGCTCGAATATGCGCGTTAAGTTTTCCGGAGGTATGCCTATGCCGTTATCGGTCACTTCGATCCGTACGAAACCTTGATTACCGCGTTTGATCCGTACGATCACTTTCTTGTCTGCCCGCCCGCCCTCGTCGCACGCGTACTTGGCGTTGTGCAACAGGTTCACCAGAATCTGCAGCACCTTGTGCTTGTCTATGATCACCTTCGGCACGTCTTCGTAGTCGCGTTCGACCTGGATGCCGTGCCGGCTATACGCATTGGCATGAAGCTTGAGCGCGATTTCGACTATATCCGACAACGCGGCGATCTCGCGCGTGCCAGCTATCTTCGCCGAGCTTTGCTGCAGCGAAATCGTTTCTTTCATGTGCTCGACCTTCTGCATGAGGTCCTTAAGCTCATTGAGCAGCGCCTCCTGTTCTTTTGCGAATACATCTGCAAGCCCGGCGAGGTACTCGGGCAACATGCGCCCACGACTGTCGCTGGTGAGGAACTCGGCTAAGCGCGATTTGTTGTCCTGCAGCAGTTGCAGCGCGCGGACAAGATTCTGGACTGGGAACCGCCGCACACGGTCAACCACGATTGAAGCCGACACGTTCACACTGTTGAGCACGTTCCCCACATTGTGAAGCACGCTGGATGCGACTTCCGCAATGCCGGCAAGCCGCGACGCCCTCAACAGTTGCATGTAAATGCGCTCGACTTGCACCTCGGCGCGTTTCCGCTCCTCGATCTCGCTCTTGAGCGCCTCGTTCGTCTCGGCCAGCTCGCGCGTGCGCCGGGCCACCTCGGCCTCGAGCCGGTCGTGTGCCTCTTTCAGCTTTTGCTGTTTCACTGCCACGCGCCAGTCGCGCCATCGGGTGACTCCGAACAGCCCGAGCAGGACCGCTCCGGCCACGACTGTCTTAAACCACCCCGTCTGGTAGAACCACGGCTTGAGCCAGATTTCGAACACGTCGCCGTCGTTACTCCAGACACCGTCTTCGTTACAGGCCTGCACGTGGAACCTGTATGTGCCCGGCTTAAGGTTCGTGTAGATCGCGGCTCTGCGGTGGCCGGCGTTGACCCAGTCTTTGTCGAACCCATCGAGCTTGTACCGGTACTGGATCTTGTGAGGCGCGATATAGCTCAGCGCTGCATAGTGCACCTCCAGCTCGCCGTCGCCGGGCGGCGCGACCAGGTACCCGAGGTTTTCGAGCTCTTTCCCATTCGCACGAACCCGTTGAATGTGCACTCGTGGCGGTACTGGATTACGCGCAATCCGCGCCGGGTCAATCATGGCCACGCCATGCGCAGTGGGGAACCAGATACGTCCGTCGGCTGTTTTACACCCCGAATGTATCTGCTCGAACTTCTCGGTGCCTTTGACCGAATCCAGCGTGTCATAAGTCACACAGTTGACCGTCTGAACTTCGCCATCGGCGTAACGGTTCAGTTCTGCCAGGCTCACGCTGAAGATGCCCCGGGCGGAATCAACCCACAACCGGCCATGATCATCGGGGACCATGGCGATTATCACGTCGTCGGCCAAACCGTTCTTACTGCTAATCTGCCGAACCTTGCCATCTTTGAGTCGCAATATACCCGCCGTTTCAAGTCCCACCCAGACAGTGCCTGTGGTGTCTTCGACGATCCAGCGTGCTTTCGATGGCGGTACACCGTTCGTGTGAGTCCATAACTCGAACGCGCCGTCTTTCAACCTGCAGAATCCGATGTCGCCGGCGATCCATATACTGCCGTCGCGGCCGGGTGCCATGTGGTAAATCCAGCCGAATCCTGGGTCCGTTCCGTTTCGGAAAGCATACGGTTCAAAGAACGTGCGCCCGACCCTATGTATTTTCCCCCCAATAGCTACCAGTACACTTTTTTCGTCCTCAGCGAACGCGACCGGCCAAGTCTTGTTCGGATACCGCGCCACTACCTTGCCCTCAGTCAGCACGAGCACAGTCATGTCACCATCAGCCAGGTAGAGGTTCCCGTCCCGCGCCTCGTACGCCAATGTGATGTAAGTATTGGACAGTCCCGCATCTTTTGAATAATGCCGCGCGGTCTCGAACGGCGCATCCGGATCGTCCACGTACACCACACCTGTATTACATGCGAGCATCAATCCGCCGTTGCGGGTGGAGCTGACAGTCACCACCACACTGGCTGGGACACCTTCGGCCGGGCCGAAAATGGGTATCTTGACATCCGAGACCTGAGTCAGGCCGTTGCGCGTGCCGACCCACAGGCTACCTTCAGCGTCCTCGGCCAGCGCGGTCACGAAATCGTCTGCGAGCCCGTTGGCCTGGCGCAGCGCCGCCAGCTTGCCGTTGTGATACCGGACAAGCCCGCCGCCGCTGGTGCCGATCCACAGCGCGCCGTGCCGATCCACCAATAATGCACGCACCGGATGCCACGGGAACGGGAACTCGATCCGATTCAGCTCCCGGTCGAAACACAGCAATCCCCAATCCGTGCCCATCCAAATATTCCCGTGCTTGTCCTCGGCAAATGCGCGGACAATTAGGTTATCGAAAACCGGGTCTTTGAGTTGTGTCAAAGCGCCATTTGACCACACATAAACGCCGCGCTTGACTGTGCCGAGGAAGATTCGGCCGCGCGTGTCCTCGTAAATTGCGGTTGTGTCGAACCGTTCTGTATCCGTGTCACGCGCAAGCACACGCTCGAAGATATTGCCCCGCGTCACCCGCCCCGCCATGGTTTCCGCCGCAATCCACAAATCGCCCGCACGCGTCTCCAACATTCCATGGACACGCCGGATCTGAGTGACCCACTCACCCTTCGGGACAAATTTAACAGCGTCGCCCTCGAAATACCCAAACGTGCCGTACTCGAGTCCGAACCACAATCCGCCCCGGTGCGCATGCGTCCCGGCAAGACAGGAAACGCTCGCACCCTGTACTGAGCCGCAGTGGTCAAGCTCGAACAGCTTGAACTCGACGCCGTCGAACCGGACAAGCCCGCGCGCGGTACCTAGCCAAATATAGCCATCCGGCGTCTGCTTAATCGCGTTGATCACGCCTGCGGGTAGTCCGTTTTGCCGCCCCCAAGACTTGCAATTGAACTGGTACAGGCTCTTGGCCGGATCCAACCCGAAGCTGACTTGTGGTACAGCGGCAAGGAACAGTAGCCAGAACACAGTGCGCACACGGCGTATGCAGAAGGCAACTAGCCGCAAGGTAACCGCCTCACGCGCCGCTCTACCCTCGCGGTTTTGAGCTTGAACGTCCATCGCTCTTTCGCCCAGGCGCGCACGACTGTCCAGGCACGTGGCCGGCTGGCGGCATACCCCGCCCCACTGCTTCGAATTCGGCCAAACCTTGTTGCCGTTGCTGCGCGACCTAACTCGAGCCGGGGC
The DNA here is from genome assembly GCA_025061935.1 of Verrucomicrobiia bacterium. Classification (GTDB taxonomy): domain Bacteria; phylum Verrucomicrobiota; class Verrucomicrobiia; order Limisphaerales; family DTLC01; genus DTLC01. Next base: position 5 of record JANWZY010000261.1, on the reverse strand, counting down.
ACCGG
>JANWZY010000260.1 GCA_025061935.1 Verrucomicrobiia bacterium | reverse complement strand
GGTTCAAAAGTTGGAGGGCGTAGTCGTGTGCCCACGCCTTGTCGCGTGAGGTTCGTGCAAGGCGCTGTTGCAAGTCATTGAACACGGTTTTGTAGTCGTCAAAGAACCGTTTGGTGACGGCTTCGACGTCGAAGGCGGCGTCGAGGCGTTCGCGCAGCTCAAGGGTTGTGATGTCAGGTGTGGCGCTGATGTCAAGCAGGGCGAGTCGTTCGGCTGCGGTGCGGTACTGTTCGCCCGGGCCGAGCCTGAACCGGCGGAACACACGTCGCACGCCGGTGGCGGCATCGCCTTTGACGTTGACAATGTGCATTTCTGCGCCGCCGGGCTGGCCGATGGTGCCCTTGCGGGCGAAGACGAAAAGCGCGTCAGGCCAGGTTTCGAGCAGTTTGGTGGCCAGGATGCGCTGGCGCGTGTAATCGAGCCGGTCGCCGTCGAGTTCGGTGTAAATGATCTGGAAGTCGCCGTGGCCAGCCAAGCGCAACAGCCGGGATCGTTTGGCCAGCTCGAGTGCCTGGCCGCGTCCGAAAGTGTCGTCGCGTGGTGGGATGGGCTGCTCGATGCGTTCGAAGCCGAGGTCCGTGACGAAAAGTCTTAGCAGGTCATCCTGTGTGCGGACGGGCGCGTTGAGCCGGGCAAAAACGCGCTGTTGCGCAGCGTTGACAAAATCGGGCATGGGTCAGCGTTTGGCTGGTTTATATGGCAGCCTGCGTTGTTTGAGACCTTGAACGGCTGCAAGTTCAGGGTCCTTGTGAACGAGTTCTGCCCCTGCCGCCATGGCCTGGGCAGCGATAATGGCGTCGGCGGTGGAAAGTTTGTATTGGGCGCGGAGCCAACCGGCCGCAGCGCAGTCGTCTGCTGAAGGCGGCACAAACTGCACGGGCAAATCGAGCAAGAGCCGCAGATCGTCGCGCGCCGCTTCCTGGCCGTGGACGCGGGCAACCGCAGCAACGACTTCGGTAAGCGAGACCGTGGAAACCAGCACGATTAGGGTTTTGCGTTCGGCTTTGTCGAGCAGGTCGCGCACAGTTTCTGTGCCGGGTTCGCCGCACAAAAGCGTCATGATGGCGGAGCTATCAAGCCAGCTTGGAATTTTCGCGTTCACGGTCTTGCTTGCGTTGTTTGAGCAACTCCGCAACGAGATTGCGCCCGGCCTTGTGTTTGCCGATAAGCGCGCGCCAGCCCTCGCGCGGCATTGGGTGGCCGACGAGCTTTCCGTGCTGGACTTCCCAGACAATTTGTGCGCCGGGTTGGAGGTTCAGCTTGTCGCACAGCGCTTTGGGCACGGACACCTGCCGTTTTGCGGACAGTGTAGTTTTCATACCAGCCAATGTATGGTAAAGCAGGTGCTGCGTCAATCTTACCGGAAGCGCTTCATACCAGCGCCTCGGTGCAAATGATGACTGGCTCGGTGGCGAGTTTGGCGGTCTCGACATGGCGCTCGGCCAGCGCGTCGAGTTTGTGCTCGAACGCGATGGATTCAAGCCGGTTGATGATTTCTGGCAAGGGAGGTTTCTGCTGGCGCAGGCCGCGCAGGGCAAACTCGACGCGTGTATCGAGCGGGCTGACGCTCCAGAGGCGGCGGAGGCGTTCGAGACGGTTGCGCTCGGCGTCTGTTTGGGCCTGGCGGTGCGCGTCGCGGATCAGGTCCAGCGCCCAGCGTTGGGCAGGGCTGAGCCGGTGTGGCAACCCGCCGGCGGCAAGGTATTGCTGATACTCCTGGTCGAAGCGCGCTTTGAGCTTCGATACGATGGCGTTGTAGTTGGGCGGCAGTTTCTGACGTTTTTCATCGGGCGGACACGCTATGGTCGTGAGCGCGGTATGGTTATCCTCGGCCAAAATGTTGCCCTCGCTGTCGGCGAGCCAGAGCCGCTGAAAATCCCCAGCTTGACCGAAGAAGAAGACGGCAGGCTTTCGATTCGCAGGCAGGGTCGGTGTGGTACCCAGATTTTTGGCCGACCGAATTGCATTCGGCAGCGAGGTAATGCGCTCGAACAGGTCGGGTTGCTGGCGTTTGATGCGTCGGAGGAGGTCTTCGGCCTCTTGGACGTCCAAGTCCGCGGATGATTCGAGTGCGTCCTCGATGGCTTCGAGTTTTTTGCCGTCGCCCTCGTAAATGGCATACATGGCATCGGGGTTGAGTTGTTCGTCCGGCTCGAGTATGGCTGCGTCTTCGCCGATGGTTTTATGGATTTCGTCAATGCGTGCGCGCAGTATTTCGCGGATATGGAGGTGTTTTTCCAGTTCGAGTTCTGGCAGGAAGTTGAATGCGAATATTTCCTTGTGGGGCGAGTTGATGCGGTCGATGCGGCCGAACCGCTGGATGAGCCGCACCGGATTGAAATGCAGGTCGTAGTTGAGAATGAGCGCGGCGTCTTGGAGGTTTAGTCCCTCGCTTAGCACATCGGTTGCGACCAAGATATGTATGGGGTTTTTAATCGGGCCTTTGACTTCATTGGCGACGGGTGCGAACCGGTCGACAAGCGCCTGCAGATCAGTGCGCGAGCTGTCGGCGTACTCGATGGTTTCGGGTCTGCGAATTTTGGCGAGTTTGAGTTGCTCAGTCAGGTACCGGGCTGTGTCACTGTACTGTGTGAAGATGAGCAGTTTGTGCGAACGCAAGAGCGGCTCGGCATCGAGCCACTGAAGCAGCCGCTGCAGTTTTGCGTCTTTCTCGGGTGTGATTGGTGCGGCGTGCCGTGCCATCTCCTCGAGTGTGGCCAGGTCGGCTTGCACGTCGCGCCGCAGATCGTCCACGCGAAAATCTGCCAGGTTGTATTTTTCGGACAGTTTCTCCAACTCAGCCAGCAGGTCGTCGCGCTCGGCATCGCCAGGCTCGATTCCTTTGAGCAAGTCTTCGACGTCTTCGCCCGCAATAACGTAGCCCTCATCAAGTCCGCGCAGGAAAATTTTGTGGCGTTCGATCAGGCCCGCGACGGTCTGCCGGAATGCTTCAACACTTGATTCGAGTCGTTTGAACAAGAGCGTGCGCATCAAACCGCTCAGCCGTTTGCCTGCGCGTGCGAGGTCTTTGTAAGGCGCGATCTGCTGTTTGTCCGGCCGGACATAGTTGTGCAGGCCGTAGCGCGCGTAGGTCATGCCGTGGCGTTTGCGGCGGGCCGGATCGGGCGGCTCGATCAACTCGCGCAATCGGTTGTAAAAGCCGCCGTAAGTTTTCTCGATGCTGTAATCAATTGTCTTGAGGACGCGATTCGGGAAACGCACAGGGCGACCATCTATTTGGGCGTCGGGCCAGTGCTCGCGGATGTGTTTGCGGGTGCGCCGGATCAGGAAATGCTGGAGCAACGGCGGCAGTGGGCGCTCGCCGGTTTCGACCAGCTTGAAGTATTTGGTGAGCGAGCGCGGCTCGACGCCCAACTCGATGCGGTCGTCGGCGTGGAATAGGCGGATTTGATTGAGGATGTCGCGCGCGCGGCTGTTGCGCGGGGTGGCGGTGAGCAAAATCATGGGCAATCCGAGCCCGTGCACGAATTGATACAGCCGGTGGTAACGGAGAGTGTCGGTATGGCGTAGGTTGTGCGATTCATCGAGCACAACGAGATGTTTGTTTTGGAATTTTTCCTCGGCCCAATCGAAGTCCGGTTGGCTGAGCATGCCCAAGCTGAGCACTTCGGCGCCGAGATCGTACCTGTCAACGAATTTGTCGCGCCACATGTCCACAAGGTGCGCCGGGCAGATGATCAGCGCGCGTTGGCGCTCGCGGACCTTGAGCCACTTGAGGATTGCAGCAGCAATAAACGTTTTACCAAGCCCGACCACGTCACTGATGAAGACACCGTTCCGGAGCTTGAGGATGCGCAGGGCACTTTTGACAGCAGCCCATTGGAAATCAGCCAAGGGCGGGAAATCCGCCGGCATTGGCACATCCGGTTCTTCGAGTCGTTCCTTGGTCAGATGATACAGCACTTTCAAGTACAACTCGTAAGGCGTGACCGAATCGTTAAGCGCCCAAGACAACTGCAGCTC
>JANWZY010000025.1 GCA_025061935.1 Verrucomicrobiia bacterium | reverse complement strand
TTGGGCGCGCGCGCCGTCAACGTACACTTGCCAGCCCCGGTCGAACTTGTCATTGAGCAGCAGCACCGAAGGCGCTTGTGCCTCCGCTGTGAGCTTGATCCGCTTCGGCGAATAAGATTGGAACTGGACAGTGCCAAGGTTCTGGTTCGTGCCGGTCTCTGCCATCCCCGGCGGCACGGGCGAACAGACCAGCACTGTCTGCCACGGGTCGAATTCGCGACTCGCGATAAGCCGCAACGCGGTTTCGTCGTTGGTCACCACTTGCCATGTCGAATAAAGCCGCGCGCGGGGGAGCGCACCCTTGAACTCGATGACTGCGAGTGCGCCGTCAGGGGTATCCACGACGGTCAAATCTTCAAGCTTCGCAAGGTTGGTTACGCCAGGCTTCAGCGCCAGGTCGAACCGCATCGCGATGTCGAACTGGCGGCGCTCGGGGTCGAGCCATTCATTCAAAGCTGATGCGTAAGCTGCCGCACTAAGCAGATAACGTGTGCTCGTCAATTGCCATCTGCGTGGAACCAGGTGGATAGTCTCTGCACCGCCTGTGTAGGCCAGAGCGGTTTCGAAAGCGGCCAGGTCCTCCGGCATGCGCGGCATCTGGACAATGTCGAGCGATTGGATGTTGTAGTACGGGAAATGGTGTTGTGCCCACTCGATGCGGTACAACTGCTCGAACAAGCCGAGTTCGCGCGGCAGCGGAACAGGCAGTATCGCCACCCTGCGCTCATACGGCCTTTCGCGCAACAGCTCGATCACTGCGTTGGTAGCGTACTTGTAGCGGTAATCCCAAAACACTGTCCAATACGTGTTCGCACGCGCGAGCTCGGCCACCAGTAGCAACCCGAGCAATGTCGCACCTAATTTGGCGCGCCTGCCAGCAAATGCGCCGCTTAGCACCGATATCATTGCTGCGGCGCCGGCCAGAAAGAAAAGCACGAACAGCCCAGCCTGACGCACGCTGAATGACGCGATTTCCTGCAAAGACCTGAGAAGATTTGCGTCTGCCGCCGCGCCAGGCCGGTACGTTTCAGCGAGGTACGCGACAAGCTCGGGCCGCATCGAGTTGTAAACCAAAAATGCGCCCACGCAGGCGGCCGCCGTTACAAGCAAGCCACTGGTCCATGCACGGTCGAAACCTTTGCGCGCGGTCCACCAATTCTTAAGCCGCTCACCGAAACGCACCGCTCCAACTGCACCGCCAGATTGCAAATAACACCGACTAAGCCCGTGCACACCATATGCGAACACGATGACCATTGCCCAGGTGAACACGTGCAAAAACTTGGTCGGATTGCGTATCGCAGACATGTACGGGAGCATGTAGAAAAGCTTGTAAAACGGCGCGTGCCGGCCATACGCAAGCAGCAGTGCGACCAGCGCTGCTATAGCCCAGAACAGTATGTGCTGGCGCGTAGCCGTCGGGAACACAGACCTGCTTCCACGCAGCGCCTGCGCGATCCCCCATGCAGCGACCAGCCACAGGACCGTGCCGAGGTAGTTCCCGCCTCCGGTGTAGCGCGTGAACCCTGCTGGGCGCATCAACTCCACTTTTACTGCCTGGCCGGGCAGTTTCGCGGCATACAGCGCGGTCAGTTCCGCTTCAACCCGCGTAAGTCTCTTGCCTAGCACGTCAACCTCGCCGATTAAAGGAAGTGAAATCTTGCCATCGGCATCAACGGCCACAGTGGTGTCCATGTTCGGATTGGTTGGGAAACTGACCTTGAGAACGGACCCGGGCACGATCGGCCCACCACCATAGTACCTGTCCCACGCCGGGTCGCGCCCTACACGGCCCCAGTACTCGCCGCCACCAGGCGTGTCCATCCGGTATCCAAAAAGCCCAGGCACAAACAATCCGAGCGTCTCAACCTTCGGCAAGCTCCACTGCGTCGCCCAGTCCCACTTCGCCCAATCGAACCGCTTCTCTGTAAGCCTCGCGCCCGGCCGCGCCACAACCACACCCTTGATCTGCGTTGTGACCATTGCGACAAGCGTCTGAGCCGCGATGAAACCTGCAAACAGTGCGATTAAAGCCACATTGGTCACGCCGTGCACAAGCTTTCCAACAGCCGACGACGCCTCGTTCAGTGCGACAAACATGACGAACGCGGCGGTGAACAGACTGAAAATTGCGCCGATGTCGAACCCTTCGAGCACACCCATGCCAACTGCCAGGCCGGCTAAGCCCAAGCGCACGTACCGCAATACGGGGGGTGTGTCCGACGTGTTCGACACGACCAAACCGAGGGCGAAAAAGTTCATGCTGAATGTGATGACCTGCGAGGCCACGCCCCAACATGCGGTCGAAAAGTACGTCCCGTTCAACGCTGCGGCGAGCGCACCGAGGATGCATGCGGAAGTGTCCAAACCGAGTCGCCTGAAAAAGAACCATGCGCCCAGTCCGACCAAGAACAAAGCGAACGGTGCGTAAAACTTCGCATATCCGACCGGACCCGCTACAAGCCTCAGTAGCGTACTAAAAGACGGTGGGAACGTACCTGCGTTTATGCCAATGCTGTTCAGGTCGTTCCACGCGCCAGTCAATCCCTCGGGCAACCGTGCCCATTCGGCCACTTGCACACCGAGCGGGCCGTCATTCGAAAAGTGGACGATGCCTGGCAAAAACACCGGCCCAAAAAGCAGGGCAAGCGCAGCGGCAAGCAATCCTACCAGAACAACAAGTTCGGTGCGTACGCGGACCGTTTCAGGTGCTGCTTTCGTTAATTGCATCGTGCCAACCCGTTTCTTGACCCGTCTGGTTCATCACTCTGCGGCCATGTCCCCACATACCCTTTGGCTGCGCAGATCCAGCTTCGGCCTTCTAGTAAACATTCGCGGCGGCACACACTCTCAGGTTTCGGCACGGCTGTGTCAAGGCGTGCCTCAACTGGAGCAACTTACCCAAGTCCAATTGACACTGCCCAAAACATCCACATCAGGCCCGTTGGCAATGCGGCCACAAATCGGCTTTGCAATTTATAGAAAAACCGGCGGTCGCGAATCCGCGCACCCGCGCCTCCCACACACCGCCTCTAAAGCTGAGGCATAAACGGATGCTTCACTAGTCAACCGCATGACTATCACTGAACCGCAGCCCAAATTCCTGTTGGCGCGGAATCCTTTTTTTGCTTTGATTGGGGCATGAAATTTTTGTTGCACATGGTTGCGCCGACGATGGCCTTGGCCGCACTGATTGCTCAATCAGCATTCGGCCAAGTCCGAATTGCTACCATCGACATGACCAAAACATTCGACAGCTACTGGCGCACGAAACAGTTAGACGCGCTGCTCAAAGAACAGGCAGCCGAAATGGACAAGGAACTAAGGGGCTTTATCGAAGAACGCACTAAGGCTGCCGAGGATTACCAAAAAGCGCTCGCTGCAGCAAACGACCCCACACTCTCGGCCGAGGAACGAGACAAGCGTAGAGCCGAAGCCGACAAGAAACTCCAAGATTTGCGCGAACTCGAAAAAAACATCCAGGACTACGACCGCCAAGCGCGCGTGATTCTTGACGAAAAAAGAAACCGGTACCGCGCCAACCTCGTGGATGAAATCCGCGCTGTGATCGAGGCGCGCGCCAAAAGCGCCGGCTACACTCTGGTACTCGATTCCAGCGCTGTCGGCGCGAACAACGTGCCTGTCGTACTGTACCGCGCCGCTGAGAATGACCTAACTGAAGAAGTGATCAAGCAGCTTAATGCAACTGCCCCGGCCGATTTCAACAAGCCCGCCGAGCCGAAACAGGAGCCGCCAAAAGAACAACGACCCAGGGGACGATAAGAGGCAACGCACGCTGCACGGTTCAGCGGCCGACTCGTACCTCAATGCAATGCTAACTGCGGCATCCGCCGGGACCGTACCTTCCAAACTCGGCGGTACAGCGGCAGTTCAAGCAGCCGGGTGCCGAGGTCTCAGTTTTGCATTTACCCGCCGCTGACTGGCTCTTGGCTAGGGTCGCCGCCGAAGTGTTCATCACCGATTTTTGATTGGCTTTCGGCCACGTATGACTACACTTGCTGTGGCATGAAGGTGGTCGGCATAGTTGCAGACCTGTTGCGGCACAAGGGTCACGCGGTTTGGTCCATCTCGCCGGACGCAACAGTGCACGACGCCATTAAACTACTGGCTGAAAAAAACATCGGTGCAGTGGTCGTGCTCGCAGCCGATAAACCGATCGGGATTTTCTCTGAACGCGATTGCACGCGCCGAGTCGCACTCCACGGCTACGACACGCACAAGACCAGGGTAAAAGAAGTCATCTCTGCGCCGGTAATCACCGTCACGCCCGAGCATACAGTCGAAGACTGCATGCGTCTGATGACAGAGCACAGGGTGCGGCACCTGCCGGTAATGCAGGGGGACAAATTGGTCGGCCTGGTCTCGATCGGTGACGTCGTCAATTGGGTCATCTCGGCCCAGAGCACCGCGCTCCAGCAGATGGAAAGCTACATCTCGGGTCAATACCCCGGTTGAGCGCCAACGCGGACACACTTCAGCCGCGCTGAGCCTGAGCTTTTCAGCGTTGACAAGTGCCGAAGCGTAATTATTTTTTCGCGCGCTAAAGGAAACCGTCGAGGCCGATACAAAATCCGGCCCAACTCGAAACCAAGAAAGGAAGTGAGCGACTCTGACAGAGGTTAGACTCAAAAAAGGCGAACCTATTGATCGAGCGCTGCGGCGATTGAAGAAAAAGATCGACCGCGAGGGCATACTCCGCGTTGTGCGCGAGCGACGGCATTATGAAAAGCCGAGCGAAAAGCGCCGGCGCAAAGAGAAAACGGCGCGGTTCCTCGCCATGCTCGCAGCGCGCGCTGCTGAAATGTGAGTCCTCCGGCCGTACTTGCGCCGTCCTTGAGCTTAAGCGCGAGCCAACTTTGGCCTGAGCGCAGCGCAAGGGGCCAGTTTGACCATGTCAAACTGTAACCTTCCGGGAGACTCCAGGCCTGATGCGCGATGTATTCATTCTCGACTTCCTGGAACGCGGACAGGCACACCGACGGCCGACACTTAATGCATGAAATCCGGCAACTCGGATTCGACCACGCCGAGTTGAGCCATAACACCCGCATCAGCCTTATTCCGGGGGTTTTGGACGCCGTAGCTGCCGGCGAGATCAAAATCTCCAGCCTACATAATTTTTGCCCGCTACCGATTGGCGCGGACCCAGCAGCGCCCGACACGTTTAAGCTGTCGGACCCGCGCCCCCAGTACCGTGCACTGGCTGTTCAACACACAAAGAAAACGATCGAACTCGCGGCGCGACTCCATGCCCCGGTGGTCGTGCTCCACCTTGGCACGCTCGGCATCAAGGACTACACGCGGCGGTTGGTGAAACTTGCAGACCGCGGATTGCGCGCCACCCCTGCGTTCCTCCGCGTATGCGCCGCAGCGCATCGCGCCCTGCATAGGAATGCCAGCGCAGCGATGAGACTCGTACATGAAAGCCTCAAGGAATTGCTGCCCCACGCACGCGCGCACGGCGTCAGGCTCGCCGCAGAAAACCGAGAGGCGCTCGAGCTGCTTCCAACAGACGACGATTTACCCAGCCTATTCGAAGTGTTCCCTGACCTTGGCTACTGGCACGATACAGGCCACGCACAGATCAAAGAGAACCTTGGACTACTCCATAATGCATTCCAGCTCGAATTATTGCGCGACAGACTTGTAGGATTGCATATTCATGATGTGCAGTACCCAGCACGTGATCACTGCCAACCGGGCACGGGCACGGTGGACTTCGCCGCGCTCAAACGGGTCATCCCACGCCGGGTAATCAAAGTGTTTGAGTTCAGCCCCAGGCTAACGACTGAGGAAGTGAAGGCCGGAATCGACTACGTCGCAAGCCTGTTCGGCAACGAGTAAGTCCCAGCCGTTCACGTTGAACTTCGCATAGCCCCGTGACGCTTTCACAAACCGCTCCACATTAGCAATCAGCTTCAGCCGGAGTCTCAGAAAGGCACCGATCGGCGAGCCGTTTCCATGGCTTGCCCTGCAAGCTCAAAACCGTTGAAACACCTTGGTGAGCTGATGCTTGCATTCACCGGGCCGAAGCCCGGTGTTGGTGAAAAGTTGCCTCTCACTGCGGTCTTCTCGGCAGATATCACAGCACCAGGCGCACAAGCGGCGTGGGTACAGCCCACTTGACCCATTCCGAGGCGTTCTTCGTAGCACCCTGCTTTACCCAGCAAACTCGCCCGAAAGCCAGGTCCAGGCGCGCCCCGTATATCCGCTACTTTTTCACCCCGATGCGGGGGCAAAGCTCTTTCACCTCGCAATTCTCGCAGTCAGGTTTGCGCGCGACGCATCTGCGCCGGCCATGCCAGATAAGCCAGTGCGCGAAGTCTGTCCAGAGCTGTTGAGGCACAAGCTGCATCAACTCCTGCTCGATCTTATCAGGATCTTTCTGGGTGGTCAGCCCGAGCCGTTGGGCAAGCCGCGTCACATGTGTGTCCACAACAATCCCAGCGTTGATACCAAACGCGTTACCGAGCACTACATTAGCCGTTTTACGTCCCACCCCGGGCAACTTCGTCAATTCGTCCATCGTGTTCGGTACCCGGCCACCGTGCCGCTCGAGCAGTTGCTGCCCCAGCGCTTTAAGTGTGCGCGCTTTGTTGCGATAAAACCCGGTGCTTTTTATGGCCTGCTCAAGCTCGGTCAGATCAGCGTTGGCGTAGTCGGCTGCAGACCGGTACCTCTTGAATAGCTCCGCAGTAACCATGTTCACGCGTTTGTCAGTGCACTGGGCTGAAAGAATTGTCGCGACAAGCAGCTCAAGCGGATTCGAATAATTCAGCTCGACGCGCGCATTCGGGTACGTTTTGCGCAGGATCGCAATGAGCTTTTTCAGCCGCGCAGTCCTTGCAGCGCTTGTTTCTCTTGCCATACGGATTCGAAATTAGCTGCATGAACCTTGCCCTGCAAGCAACGCTTTGGAGGACAAACCATCGCAGTCACAACTCCCAAAATTAAAGCCCGTTCGTGGACAGAGCACATTGCATCCTTTAGCGCAAAAGTACAAAGCCGCATAACTATTGCCCCACCCCACATTCCAAAAATTTTGGATGCTAGAACACGTGTCGCTGTCGCCCGTAATTACCGGTATCGTCTCGTAACCTGGCCGTTTGGATACGGCATGCTCTCCCCTGGCTGGCGCAGCGCACCCATGAAAAGTCTCCTGACTCACCCCAACCAACACCATGTTCTGCACAATCAGGTAGGCCAAGCACGCTCAATCAGGAATGCATACCCTGTTCGTTGTTTAGCTCTTTGGACCGAATGGTTCACCCTCGAAATCATGTTCGGCCCAAGCCCATTTCCAAATTGCATTTGGCCGCTAGCCAAGCGCCTTGATGCCTACCCGGCAAGAAGCTAGCGCTGTCATAAAGCGACAACAAGCTGGCGGCGTAACGGACCCAACGCGCCGGCTAGAATTAATGGAGTCATTCACTGCTTCCGTTTCGAAGCGTGATTTCCCTCAGACTTGGGCCTATTACTCGATGGCGCGATTAACAAAGCATCTTTTTGACGCCGAAAAGTATCTCGAGTATGCCGGCGCCGGCCGGCTCCGTCCGAAAGTTGGCGCAACCGACTCGGCTGCCAACGTGCGACCGTGGCCGCGATGCCGCTTTCCCTGCGTCCTGTGTTTTGGACCGGGCCGACTGCTCAGCCTTTTGGGGCTGGATGCAAATCTGCTCCATGGCTTGATATGCTTCGGTCCAGCCTCTCCGTAGCTCGCTATGCCTGGAAAAACTCCAAGGCCGAGCTGCCGTCATGCCTGGCCCATTCAGCCTACTGGCCGCACGCCAAAAAGAAACACGACGCCCGTTTGCCCACAACGGCTGGGGCCGGTTTCAGTGGCGTCAGACCGCTTTTTGTAAACACAGTGGCACGGTCGCGGCAGTGTAAAGCCTTTCACAGAGAGTTGCGCGATCAGGGAACCCGGCTCCTCCGGGTTTGCACTTGTGGGACTATCACGAAGGCGCAGTCCACCAGCGCACTAGGTTGTTTATCCGGCCAACTGCTTGTAGGCACGGGTGTGATCGGAAAATATTGCCAAAGGTGAGACGGTCTCGGTGATCCGCTGGGGTCGTGCCCATGCAAGTTCGGCTGTGTGCGCTCCAAACAATCGAGACGCGCGGGCTAAATCGTACCGCACAACGTGGGCAATTCGGGTGATGAGGTCACAGTGTGTTCCGCCGCGCCTGATTCAGGATACTCGAAGAGTTTGCCCTCATAATTTCGGAGCACGAGCCTGTAGTCGTCATGGCTCAGGACGTAGTCTTGACCTACTGGCACTTTCCCGCCGCCCCCAGGTGCATCGATCACGTATGTGGGCACGGCGTACCCGGATGTATGCCCGCGCAGCGCATCCATTAGCTCGATTCCTTTGCGAACGCTGACGCGGAAATGGCTCGTGCCGGGCACAAGGTCGCATTGGTACAAGTAATACGGTTTGACCCGGCAGATGAGCAGTTTTTGCATGTGCGCCATAAGCACGACGGGGTCGTCGTTCACACCTCGGAGTAGCACGGACTGGTTGCCGAGCGGAATGCCTGCGTCGGCCAGGCGCCACAGCGCATTGCGCGCCTCGATGGTCAACTCTCGTGGATGGTTCGAGTGGATGCTTATGAATAGCGGGTGGTACCTGCGTAGCGTCGCGCACAGCTCGTCTGTGATTCGTTGGGGGAGAAAGATCGGCACGCGCGTGCCGATCCGGACCAGTTCCACGTGCGGGATCGCTCTGAGCCGGCCTAGCAACTCTGCGAGCCTCTGCTCGCTCAGGAGCAGCGGGTCACCGCCACTGATCAACACGTCGCGCACAGCCTTTGTGTTACGGATATAATCGAGCTGTTGCTCAAGGCGCGTGTGGAAATCGTATTGTGCGCCATGGCTTACCAGCCGCGCGCGTGTGCAATACCTGCAATAAGTCGCGCATCTGTCAGTGACCAAAAGCAGTACGCGGTCCGGATAGCGATGGACTAGGCCAGGCACGGGCGAGTGCAACTCCTCGCCGCACGGGTCTGGCATTTCGTAAGGAGCAACGTGGGTTTCTTCGGCGCGCGGTATCACCTGGCGCCGAATGGGACAATCAGGGTCTGTCGGATCGATCAGTGTAAAAAAGTATGGTGTGACCGCCAAAGCCAGTCTGGCCTCGGCAACGAGCGCACCTGCGCGCTCCTCGGGGGTTAGCGTCGGCAAGAACTTTTCGAGCTGCTCGACCGTGGTAATCCTGTGTTTTAACTGCCAGCGCCAATCGTTCCAGTCACCCTCTGCCACATCGTGCCACAAACGGCGCGCGTGCGAAAAGAACTGCTTCAGCACGTCCAATCGCTCGGAGCGCGGACGCAACCGCGGCTCGACTGACTCGGTCTTGGTTGACATTTAGAGGACTATAAGACGCTTCCGGGTGGTGTCAAGTTGAGCGCCCGTAGTTGGTACTGTGGCGTGGCGCGGCGCAGATCGAACGCGCTCTAGCCCGGTGGAACGCGCGTAGTGCTTGGCGTAGTAGCGGATCCCGGCCGCAACAGTTTCTGCTGCAAGACCGTCCGCTGCGCGTCGAGTGCGTTAAGTCGCGAAATGAGGCGGTCGCGTAGTGCAGTCTGTGCTGTGCTGCGTGCGCCGCGTGTGGTGGCCTGTGCCGGGCGGAGCGCGGCCTGGACCACTTTTTGGTATTCCGCAACCAGTGAGGCAAGCTCCCTTGGCACGCGCAACTGCAACCCCTGCAATTGCACCAGCTTGAGCTGAAGTGCGTGCCTTAGCCATGCCCGCCCCCAACCGTTCCTGATTAATGACTGGAGCGAAAGACCAGCAAGGTTTGCAGGATTGTTCGTATCGGCACGGCTCAATACCGGCGTGCGCAGCGCCTCATCCAATTTTTTCAGCGCTACATCAATTTCCAGGGTTTGTGTTCTTAAGTCGCGGCTAGTGAAATGGTAAGTCTTGAGTTCCCACCATTTCACTATGTCGTTAGTGTTGCGAAAACAATGGCTGAACGCCTGCAGCAGAACCGACTTGGCATCGGGGCCAGCAGCCAGCCCGTCTAAGAACCGGCCCAGAGCGAGTTGGCCTGCGGGCAATTGGAGCAGCTCAGCGACCAATAGTTGCGAGCTGTACCTGAATGCCAGTGCAGCGTCGGCGAGCAAAACGGCTTGTGTAGGTGCCAGCAGCGCGTCCAAGCCGAGCGGTTCGTGCGCCCTAAGGAATTGATGTGCTTTCACCATGTGATTCGTCAACCAGCCTTGGCGGACTATTGTGGTGGCGCGTAGCCCGGTTGTGCGCGAGCTGGGGGGCGGCACAAGCAGCTCGAGCGGCGAGCGTTCGAGCATCAGCTCCGCCAGCCCTTCACTCGCCCAGGCTGGCGCGTCAACGATATCGCCGAGATTGAATCTGTTGATTCGTTCGACCAACAGCAGTCTGACAATTGCCCGGACGAACCTGTCGGGCTCGATTGAAGCGGGCGAATCCATGCGGTACCGCCAGCCGCCGGCGACCCTGGCAGAAGTTACCTGGATCGGCCCGTTCGGCGGCGCGGCTGCGTGCAGTACGATGTAAAACTTGTCGCGCCAGTTGTCAGGCGCGCCGAGCTGCCACAGCAAGGCTTGCTTGATACGCTCACAAGAAACGGCGACAAGAGCGGGCTCGAGCCGGACGAGATTGGTGCCGAGCGCGGCGGTAAGGCGGGCTGCTGGTTGCCCCTGGGTTTGGCTTCCGTAAACCACGAACTGACCGGAACTGCTGCGGACGGCCACCATCCCCGTTGCAGGTAATCCTGGCATTGCGCACGCACCGACCAGCGGCGCGCAACACAATAGGATTGTGGCCCAGCGCAGGTTCATTGGACCGCTTTTTCAGCATTAACGCCGCTCTGAAGGCACACGACGCGCACGCCAAAAATAACTGGCAAATTTAGCTTTTGGATGCACCGACCGCCACCCTACTGCCGCGCTTCGGCCGAAGCATCAATTGGCATAACCGGTGCGGGCGCGGTGCCGCGCTATTGGCGCGGGGGCGGGTTCGTGACCGCCTGTTCGCCTGTCAGCGGCTTGATTATGCGGATCGTCCCGTCAGCATCAATTTCGACGTTCAACTCGAAGCGCGGTTCTGGCCGGGGCGGGCGCGTGGCCTCTTTGATCCCGAGCAGAAGCTTCTCGGCGCCCTTGCGGTTGGCGTCGTCGAGCAGTCCTTTCCTGGCCCATTCGAGCCGCCGCGCCACGGCCATCTCCTCCTTGAGTTTTCTGAGTTGTGCGCTCAGTGTCTTGATGTCGTTGAACTTGCGCTCGAATTCGGCCTTTTCGGCCAAGAGGCGTTTCAACTCGGCCTCAAGGAATGCCCTGTCGCCTTCGGCCGCGGCGAGTTTTTGGCGCACCTCCGCAATCTGGGCATTCAGGTTCGTGATTATGGTCGCCAACTCAGCGGCGTGTTGGTCGAGGCTCTGGTTCTGTGTCTCTAGTTCGGCGATTTTGGCGTCGCGCTTGGCAATTTCGGCCTGCGCAGTCAACAGCTCTTCATTGGCCTTGGCCAGTTGCGCTTGTAATTGGCTAACCTCGTTTGTGAGCCTGGCTGCCTGCGCTTTCTGTTCGTCAAGTGCGCGCTCGAGTGTCGCATTAACCTGCCGTTGGTCGGACAGATCGTAATTAACCTTGACCAGTTCGTTTGACAGCGCGCTGATTGTGTCTGCGTCGGCGCGTCTTTGCGTCTGCGCCTGTTTGCCACGCACGACCAGCATGACAGCCAATACGCCGCAGAGCACTGCCAGGATACCAATACCTATGTTGGTTTTCATACTCGTGCCCACCATGCCGGAACGAGCTAGCTTTGGCAAGCCCGCGTTGTCGGTTAAGGCGAGCAGCCCCGCACGCGCTTGCCAAAACCTCCCAAGCCCGTAGATTTTTGGTGCGTATGCATTTGCCTGCTGAAGCGCCAGTAATTGTGTTGCCGAATGTAACGCTTTTCCCGCAAGCGTTGCTACCGCTGTTTGTGTCCGAGCGCAGGCACAGACTCATGCTTGCCGACGCGCTTGAAGGGCACAGGGTTTTGTGCGTGGCAATGCAACGCCCGAACTGCACGCGCGAAGCACCGGCTGCTGTCGGCGGGCTGGGCCTGATCCGAGTAGCGGTCAGGCATGATGACGGCACCTCGCACGTGATGCTGCAAGGGCTGGTTCGCGTAGCTGTGCTCGGGCGTGTACCGCGCAGGCGTTATCGCGTGCACCGCATTCAGCCGTTGCCACAGGTGCCGGGCAATGAAGTGGTGGTCGAGGCGCTGATCGCCAAAGTCCGCGAGCTTGTGCAGGAACGGATCAATTTGGGGTTGCCTTTCCCGTTGCTGACCGACGCGGGCATAGCCACAACCGGTGTACACAAGCTGCCGGAGGAGCTCGCCACAGAATTGATTAAGTATCTCAATCAAGTGGACAATCCCGAGCTTGTTGTGGACCTGGTCTCGTGCTCGATGTTGCGCGGCGCGATGGAGCGGCAGCGGATACTTGAGACAATTGACCTGGAG
Source organism: Verrucomicrobiia bacterium (assembly GCA_025061935.1). Lineage (GTDB taxonomy): Bacteria > Verrucomicrobiota > Verrucomicrobiia > Limisphaerales > DTLC01 > DTLC01. The sequence continues at coordinate 3,761 of JANWZY010000025.1, read as the reverse complement.
ACGCGGTTGCGGTACCTGGTCCGATTCCTCCGGGCCGAGATCAAGCACGAGCGCAATAGCAAGCAGGAATGAGCGAGCAAGCCCAAGTCACCCAACATGGTCGTGTAGCCGACGAGCTGTCGCGCGCATCAGCGCTATTCGCTGAGCTTGTTTTACGCCAGACGCAGCTTGCGCTGATGCTACTGGGCAAGATGCCGGGGCCTCAAACTGAAGAAGCCCGGCCAGACCTCGACCAGGCCCAGGTCGCAATTGAGCTGCTGGAGATGCTCGAGCTCAAGACGAAGGGGAACCTAACCAAGGAGGAAGAAAACCTGCTTAAGCAAAGCCTCATGACAGTTCGGATGGCATTTGTCGAGGCCGTAGAAGCCGCGCCGGCTGCATCAGGCTCGTCTCGCCAATCCCAAGCTACCGGGGCCACAGATGCGTCACAAGGCCAGGCCACTGCCGAACAACCACAGTCTGAAGAACAGCCGCGCAAACGGTTCGTGAAGAAATACTGATCTGGCCCGCGCTAGTCCACCTGTTCGGGTGTTGACGGCTGCGGCAGCGGGACGGCTTTGAGCGTCGGGTCGAGGATTTCGACGTTTGCCTCCTGCTTAAGCCTTTCGAGAAATGCCGGGGCTAGCTTTTGGAACTCGCGTGCTTTCAGCACTTGCCTGATTGAGCCGGACACTTTGTCGAACTCGGTGATCCGTGCGGGTGTGCGCTCCAAAACTTTTATGATGTGGTACCCGAGGCGCGTAACGATAATTTCACTGACCTGATTCGTCGGTAGCGCGAACGCAGCCGCTTCAAGCTCCGGAAGCCACTGCAGTGTGGTGCCCCTTGCAATCGGCGGCAGCTCGCCGCCGCGCGACTTGGTTGGCTCGTCCTCGGAATACTCGCTCGCCAGCTTACCGAAGTCATGCCCGCTGCGCGCGAGTCGCAACACCTCTTCGGCCTTTTTCCGCTTCGCCAATTTTTGCGCGTCAGGCAATTCTGTGCCTGCCGGGTCGCGCGTCATCAAAAGAATATGCGCCAGGCGCACAGTTTCCGGTTCTTCGAATCGTGCCGGGTTGTCCTGGTAAAACTTCCTGACCATTTCATCGGTAATCTTGACCCCCAGCTCGCGTTCGAGCACCGCTTCTGAGAGCGCGTCTTCGTACAGGCGTCTTTTGAATTCCTCGGCGGTGACACCTAGAACTTTAATCCGGCGCTCAAATGCAGCTTCGGATGGCGCGCTTGCGCGCTCGGCGGCGAACCTTTCCTCGGCCAGCGCGCGCGCGCGGGCGCGGTCGGCGTCGGTCGCGCGCGCGTGCAGGAGCCGTGCCTGGATGAGCGCCTCTAGCACCTGTCGGTCTGCCACTGCAGACTGTCCGGGGGGGACAGTCCGCCCGAGCCGCGCCAAAAGCGCGCGGTGCCTGATTGCAGCTTCGTCCAGTTCGCTACGCCGGATCTCAAACCCATCGCCGCGGGCTACCACCGGGTCGTGCCCGATTAGGTTCGTGCTCGTTTGAGACTTCTGGTCGGGCTGGGCTGCAACAAGACTTGGCAAGAATCCGCCGGTGTGCGCCAGGCCGAACACCATGCAAGCGAGTGTGACCGTTACTGGGGCGACGCGCAGTCGAGGTTTTTCCATATGCGATACTGTTTTCGGTTTTCCCTGCAACGTGGTCAAAGCTGCACTACGTGCACATCGCCAATGTCGGGGTCTTTGATTAGCTCGGCCAACGCTTCTTTCGGCGGTGCGCTGTCGAGATTCAACACGGTCAGTGCGCGGCCGCCTGCTATGTCGCGGTTCAAACTCATGGCGGCAATGTTCACGTTGTGCTTGCCCATGACCGTGCCCACCAATCCGACTATGCCCGGTCGGTCCTTGTTCGTGAGGAACAACAACACGCCTTCCGGCACGATTTCAACCGGGTGGCTGTTAATCCGCACGATCCGCGCCTGGCCGCGCGGCCCGTAGAACGTGCCAGCCGCCTCGACCTTGCGCTCGCGGCTGTAGGCGGCTACATGCAGCCATTCAGTGAAATCCACCTCCTCGCTCGACTTGATTTCTTCGACCACCAATCCGATAGACTTGGCGATGATCCTGACGTTGACGTAATTGACCTCTTTGCCTTCAGCAGATTCCAGGAATCCTTTCAGCACAGCACGGGCTATCGGGTCCCCGGGCATCTCGGCGGCTCTGCCACCATATGTAATAACAAGCCTTTCATTCCGCTTCGGGCCGAGTTGTGCGACCAACCGACCCAGTTTCTCGCCCAGGTTCAAGTACGGCTTAACAAGCGCAAATGTCTTAGCGTCCAAGTTCGGCACGTTCACCGCGTTCCGCACCGTACCATGCAAAAGGTACTCGGTGATAGCTTGAGCGACTTCAATTCCGACGTGTTCCTGTGCCTCGCCTGTGCTCGCACCAAGATGCGGCGTCATGATTACCTCGGGCAGCGACCGTAGGGGGAATTCCGCCGGAGGTGGCTCTGTCTCGTACACGTCCAGCGCAGCACCTGCAACTTGGCCGGACTTGATCGCATGGTACAGGTCCGATTCATTTACAATGCCGCCGCGCGCGCAGTTGATGATCCTGACGCCGCGCTTCATTTTCGCAAACGCCTCAGCGTTGAGCATGTTCCGTGTTTCATCCGTCAATGGCATGTGCACTGTTATGAAGTCCGACTCGGCGTAAAGCCTATCCAGCTCGACCAGCTCAACCTGCAGCGCCTGCGCGCGAGCCAGACTCAGATACGGGTCATACGCGAGCACGCGCATGCCAAATGCCACAGCGCGTTTCGCGACTTCGCTGCCGATCCGGCCCAGCCCGAGCACCCCGAGCGTCTTCCCATACAGCTCAATACCCTGAAACGCTTTCCTGTTCCACTGGCCGGCTTTCATTGACTCGTGTGCCTGCGGGATTTTCCGCGCCAGTGCCAGTAGCATCGAAAAGGTAAGCTCGGCTGTAGAGATTGTATTCCCGCCCGGCGCGTTCATCACAACAATGCCGCGCGCAGTGGCAGCTTCAACGTCAATATTGTCCACGCCGGTCCCGGCCCTGCCCACCACGCGCAACTGCGGCGCGGCCTCGATAATTGGCCGCGTAATCTTGGTCTCAGACCGCACCACTATCGCGGTCGCGTCCGCGACCAACGGCAACAGTTCGCTCTCGGAATGACGCCTGTCCAGCACCACGACGTCAAACTCGGGCTGGCTCTTCAACAGACTGATTCCTTTCGGCGAAACGGGATCGCAAATTAGGATTTTCATGTGCACAGCGCCCGAGTTTAACGCCGACCCACAACAGGTCAAATACTCAAATTCCTTCCTCAACCGCACTGACCGGCACACCGGTTCGTGGGCCACGCCTCGCCCCGGAATAACGCGGCCTCACACGAATATTGGGCAGTGAACAAACCTGACTCCGAATTAATTTGCGTCCCCGTTGCAACCGCGACCGGCCCACCTGGAACTCCCACCGTCGCGCTTCAGTACGCAATATCACCTTGGACATTAAAGCGGCCATAGCAAAGTCAGGCTTCCCACCAGCGTAACGGCAGGTGCCGCGAACGCCATTACTGGCCGGGCAACAAAAGACTTGACGAACCCCAACAACCGCGCACTTGCGAACCATTGTGCATGGCGCCTCGGGTGGTTTTGTCCAAAAACCTGACACGGACGGGCAACCCATGTTTGGGCAAGTTTACTACCCTAGGCACAGCTTACAGTGCCGCGCCTGTCAGGTAACTGGACACGGCCTAGACGCAGTGGCAGCCCGACCGTGGTAA
>JANWZY010000259.1 GCA_025061935.1 Verrucomicrobiia bacterium | reverse complement strand
GCCCCAATGTCATAGATTAGCGTCGTCCCGCCCGAAGCGCTTCCATAAAGGTTAATATCTGATCTGTCGCAAGTAAGCATCCCGATTGGGAAAACGCGGACGTTTGTAACGGCAAGGTAATGCCGGAACGAAAACGCATTGTTTCCGGTCAGATGAACCCAAGCATTGGGGAGACCGTTTGGATTGCCAAACCGAAAATCGTCGCCGCCACTAGTGGGTGATGGCACTGTTATGTTGATACGCCCTGCAAAAGCCGACCAATCCCCAACGATGTTTGGCCTTACATACTTCGGCTGTACTTCCAATGTTCCACTCCCCGTAAGTGTCCCGCCCAAGCCACTTCCAACCCCAGTTGCGTTATCGCCAGAAGTGCCACTGAAACGCACTGGTAAAATAATCGTCCCAGAATGTCCTTCTGGGACAATCAAATTCGCGTCAAATGTACCATAGGATGGGGTGGTGCTCGGGTCAGGCCTCAAATTAAGAACGCTTCCGTTGTAAAACGTAACCGAAGTAATCCCGTCCAATGCCAAGTCAACTGCTGCACAATAAGCCTCGTTAACGACATCATCCGACCCAACTTGTAGAGTGCCATTGCTCAAAATTAGGCTACCACTGATTGTGTTTGACGGATCAAGCGGATACGTCGGTTCCGCACCGCTCTTGAAAATAGTCAATGTGCCGCCGCCATCCAGTATGAACCCGTTGGTGCCCGCCAACACGGTGCGTCTGATCGTAGCCGTATTGCCAGCCGGCACGTAAATCACCGGCTTGGTAGGCCCTGCAAGTGTCAGCGGCCCGTCATTTGTGAGGGTATAAGTGCCTTGGAGGAAATGCAGGTGCCCAATCGTACGTGGTGAATCTAACGTCACCATCACAGTGGCGCTGGCCTGGTTGCTAAACGCAGCAGTGTTCCCTTCGCCATTAGCCACCACTCCGTCTAGCCAAGCCGAGGTTTGACTCCAAAGTCCGTCAACCTCGTTCGTCCAAACACCGCTTTGGGCAGCGGCTTTCGATGCAACGCTAAGCTGCAACAGAACGACGCCGGTAACACACGCTGTAATCGTAATTAGCTTTCTCATAAATTCGCTCGGAGGGTTGGGTTTGTGGTTCGACACTCGCAAGGTATTGCACCTGCAGATGCCTGCGGGCCTTTGTCCGTACCCGCGCATGCGGTGAAATGCCCGCCAATTTGTGCATTCCCTGCCCAGGAATGCGTATTCTTAATCGGAGTGGGCGTCACCGCGCGCATTATTCGTGGGCATTTTTAGCCGCCAAACTCAGACGCGTCAAGACCAATTTTTGCTTTTTTGCCACATTCACGGAACACGTCTATTTTACCCGGCGGGCCATCAACATTTGAAGCTTTGGGCCGAGGTCATGCCATTCATTCGGGAAAAGCACAATACGGAAGTCAGAGACCGCTCATTCGGAAAACTGCGTGCATTAACCCGGTCTTGAACTGTGACATAACCTTCGGATTTCTACGGCTACACTTGAATTCGGGACGGGACTCTGTGAAAAGGGTGTGCCCATCAAAAAGCTGGCGGGCAGCAAATATGGCGGCGCAACATCGGTCGGCGCCAAAATAGACCCGCCTCGTGTCCAAGGCCAGGGGTTACATCATCGTGTAGCTGCACCGGGCTGCAAATCTCAAGAGCTGTTCTTCAAGAAGCTGGCTAAACCAATCCCCAACACTGCCAGAACATCCATAAATATGTGCGAAAAAAGTCCCTGAGTCAGGTGGCCGGGGTAAGCCCGGCACAGGCGCTACGGACCACGCACGGTGCCGATTTATAAGTTGACTTTGATCCCCCGGCCCATCAATCCGCAAAAATGCTGCAAGTTATCCGGCAGCCGACCCGGTCTTGGAGCGCCTACAGTTTCCGGAGCCGGAAGAAACAGCGCGCGCCAGTGATGGCGTTGGTTACGAAGTACTTGTCACCGACAATTACGGGGCCAATCGGTACAAGTGCCCAGCTTGTGGCAGGGAGGTTTGTCGTTGACTCGAGGCTGTAGCCAACAACGTTGGTCGACCACCAAACGATGAAGTTAAGCCCCTGCCGTGCAAAGCCCAACAGCACCGGCGGCGCAGGCGCGACACCAGATGGCACCCCTTTCACAATGCAATTGTTGCCAGCATCGGCAACGTACAGATTGCCTTGCCCGTCCACAGCAATGCCTGCGGGCGCGGCGAAAAGTGCCTGGGCAGAAAGTGAATCACCCGCCCCGCCTCTAGCGCCGGGTAGGCCGCCTATGGTCGTAACCATGCCGTCCAGGGTCACCTTGCGTATGAGGCAGTTGTCCATGTCAGCGACGAACAGGTTCCCTGAGCCATCCATCGCAAGCGCAACCGGCCTATTGAACCGTGCCTGACCACCCATGCCGTCGTTTGTCCCTGCAACGCCCGGGAGTCCCGCCAAAGTGGTGACCCACCCGGCCGGGCTGATATTCCTGATCGCGTGGTTGCCCCCGTCTGCGACAAACACATTCCCCAAAGCGTCCACGACCACACCACAAGGTTGGTTAAACCTTGCTGCACCAGCCGCGCCGTCATTCGTGCCGGCGACGCCCGGCGTGCCAGCAAATGTGGTCACCGCGCCAGCCGGTGTGACCTTGCGAATGCAGTGATTACCTTCATCTGCGACGTAAAGGACGCCCGCGCTGTCCACGGCTACGCCACGTGGATAATTGAACCTCGCCGCAGAGCCGACCCCGTCATTAGTTCCCGGCGCGCGCGGAAGCCCGGCGAGCGTGCTCACCGCGAGCGTATCCCCGGCCCACGTCCCTTTCCGGATTGTATGGTTGTAGTAATCCGCGATGTACACGGCGCCGGCGCCATCCGCCGCGACCGCTACCGGCTGGAAGAAACGCACGCTACTGCCCGTGGCGTCATTGGTCCCGTCAGTGCCAGGCAGCCCTGCGATGGTTGAGACAAACCCGGCCTGCGACACGCGACGAATCGCGTGATTCAACCTGTCCGCAACAATTAACTCGCCTGACGCAGTGATTGCGATGCCATGCGGCTGCCGGAAACGCGCGAGCACGCCTTGACCGTCGTTTGTGCCGCTAGCCTCGCCTCTGCCTGCAATCGTGGTCACGCTCCAACCAGCTTGAGTTTGGGTAAGCATGCGCACCGCGTGGTTCCCGTGATCCGCCACAATTACCGCACCACCTGCGCCCAGGCATAACCCATGCGGCCAGAAGAGCCGCGCTGTCGTGTTAGTGCCGTCTGCAAACCCGAACATCGTCGCCGCGCCCGCAATGGTCGAGACAACACCATTTGCCGCAATGCGCCGGATGGTATGATTCCCCGTGTCGGCAACGACCAGATTGCCGGCGCCGTCCAGACACACGCCCGCAGGACTGGAAAATCTGGCGGCGGTGCCCGTACCATCATTCGTGCCGCTCACGCCCTTCAACCCCGCCAAGGTTGTAACCGAACCTGCGGCGGAAATTTTGCGAATAGCATGGTTAAAAGTATCCGCCACGTAAACGTTCCCTGCAGTATCCACCGCGACATCCGCGGGCCCATTAAATTGTGCGGCAGCGCCTGGTCCGTCGTTCGTACCCGCGACAGCCGGTATCCCTGCAAAAGTGGTCACGACCCAATTCGTGTTTTGCTGCACAATTTTGCGGATCGTGTGGTTGTACGCATCGGCGACGTAAATGGTGCCCGAATTGTCTATGCACACACCGCTTGGTGAGTAAAAACTCGCCTGCGGCCCCACCCCGTCGTTCGTGCCATAAGCTCCAGGCGTGCCCGCAATCGTGGTGACCAACCAATTCGTGCCCACCGGCGTGAGCCGCCTAATCGTATGGTTTTCCATGTCCGCCACGTAGATATTGCCCGCACCATCCAAAGCCAAACCAGCCGGGCCGCTAAACAATGCACTCGAACCGAACCCGTCATTCGTACCGCTCACACCCGGGGTGCCAGCTAAAGTGGTCACAACCCAATTCGTTCCATTAAGGGTCATTTTTCTG
>JANWZY010000258.1 GCA_025061935.1 Verrucomicrobiia bacterium | reverse complement strand
CGCTTCAACACTACCTCGAGCACACCGCCAAGCTCGCCAGCCTTGACCATACTCACAAACAGTCGATTAAACACTTTGGGATGCTGCGCCAGCGCCTCCGAAAACGTGCTGCCGCCTTCAATCGCAAGCGCAAGCTCGCCGATAATTCGTCTTAGCGTGGGATTTTTTTCCTGCCGCTCGAGCACACGTAATCCGCGCAGCAACGGCAAGCCAGCTTCAACCAGAGTCGCCAACTGCCGCGTGAAAGTGGTCAACACCTTCGTCTTCACACGCCCGCCCAAACCGGGGATTTTGATGTTGATCTCCATTTGCAGCGCGCCCTTCTTCTTGCCCGGCGCGGCAGACACGAGCTTGCCTTTCTTCCCCGCCTTGGGTGTATCAATCTGTACAATCCGCGTGGGGAACAACCCCATCTCTTTCACGCGGTCGATCGCTTCGCTCTGGCTCGAGACCTCCAATACACCCTTGGTCTCCTTGCCCTTTTGATCCATCGCGACGTAGCTAAACTTGGGCATAGACAGTTGGGCGTTGCCGGTTTATTCCGCTATCGTCAGTAAGAGGTGTACTTGAGCACTTCCTCGATGGTGGTCAGGCCCTCGAAAATGTTCCGTAACCCATCCTCGCGCAACGTGATCATCCCCATCTCAATTGCTTTCTGCCGGAGCACGACCGTGGGCGCCCGCTCGTTAATCAATGCGCGCATTGTGTCATTGATCGTAAGCAGTTCGAAGATGCCCTTCCGGCCTTTATAACCGGTCTCGTTGCACTCGGCGCAACCGCGACCGTAGTAGAATGTTTTATCTGCCACTTCGTGCGGCGCCAAATTCAGCAGCGCAAGCTGGTGCTCGGTCGGCTCATGCGGCGTGCGGCAATTCTTGCAAATGGTCCGGACGAGCCGTTGCGCCAGCACAGCCACCAAAGTCGACGAGATCAGGAACGGCTCGGTACCCATGTCAATCATGCGCGTGACTGCACCCGGCGCGTCATTCGTGTGCAGCGTCGTCATCACAAGGTGGCCTGTAAGCGAAGCCTGAATAGCTATTTGCGCGGTTTCGAGGTCGCGCATCTCGCCCACCATGATCACATCCGGGTCTTGACGCAAAAAGAACCGAAGCAACCGGCCGAAGGTAAGGCCGACGGCCTCGTTCACGGCCACCTGCATTACACCTTCCAGATCGTACTCGACCGGGTCCTCCGCCGTCAGAAGTTTTAATTCGACAGTGTTAAGCCTGCGTAAACATGCGTAAAGTGTCGTGGTCTTGCCGCAACCGGTCGGGCCAGTGACAATCAATATCCCGTTGGGCCGGTGTATCACCTGCGTCATGTACTGGTACACGTGATCAGGGAACCCGAGCGCTTCGAGTTCGAGCCGCACAGCCGCGCGGTCCAGCACACGTAATACCACGGACTCGCCGAACTGCGTCGGTAATGTCGAAACACGCAGGTCAACTATCCTATCTCCGACCTTGTAGCTGATGCGACCGTCTTGAGGCAGGCGGCGCTCGGAAATGTTCAGGTTCGCCATTACCTTGATGCGCGAAATCACCGGCAGCGCCAAATGCTTCGGCGGCGGCGCCATCTCATACAACGCGCCGTCCACTCGGTACCGAATCCTGAACTCGTGCTCGAAAGGCTCGAAGTGTATATCGCTAGCACGATCTTGAATAGCCTGCGTTAGGACCAGATTCACGAACTTTACGATCGGCGCCTCGTTAGCGAGGTCAACCATCGCTTCATCGTCGCCAGCACTCACGGCTCTGACCTCGTGCGCTATTTCTTCGTCCGCGCCAAGCTCTTTGAGGATGTCCGAAAACGACTCGCCCTCAGAGCCGTACAACTTATTTATTGCGCGCTCGATCTCCGCCGGGTCCGCTACAACAACCTGGAAATCGCGTTTCAACACGAACCCGAGCCGGTCCATCACAGTCGGGTCAAGCGGGTCGGCCACAGCGACGCGCAGCACGTGGCCGTCAAAATCCACTGGTACGCATTGGTATGACCTTGCCACCGAAGCGGGCACCGCATCCAGTAGCTCCTTGCTTATTTCCTTGTCCCGCAAACTGACGACCTCAGTCCCCAATTGGTCCGCGACAACCTGCAGTTGCGTCGCGTAATCGAGTATGCCGAAGTCGTTCAGAATCTCACGGATCGGCTTGCCGCTGCGATTGTGCTCGGCCAAAACCTCCTCGAACTGCAAGTCGTCAATCAGGCCGCGCTCTTTGACCAACGATAGCAACGGATGGACATGCGTTTCTGGCATGATGCGACAAAATTAACTGCGCCCAGCCGGCACTTCTGCACCAACCGCCCTGCCAAGCTCGATCTCTTGCAACTTCTGCTGGACGGAAACAGGGTCCTGGGCCTTGGTAATAACCTCTTCCCGGGCGATCATTCCCGCCATGTACCGTTCCAGCAGCGAACTGTCCAGCGTGACCATGCCGTATTTGGCACCGGTCTGAATATCTGACTGGATTCGGAATGTTTTGTTGTCCCGGATCAGCGCCGAAATCGAAGGCGTGTTAATCATGATTTCGAACACTGCAACCCGTCCGGGCTTGTCCACGCGGGGGATCAGCAGTTGCGAAATCACCGCCTGCAATACTGTCGAAAGCTGGATCCGTATCTGCTCCTGCTGGTTCACCGGGAATGCATTCACGAGCCGGTCAATCGTCTTGGCCGCCCCCGTGGTGTGCAACGTGCCGAACACAAGGTGGCCTGTCTCTGCAGCCGTGATCGCCGCCTCGATTGTTTCAAGGTCGCGCATCTCGCCCACCAGGATCACGTCCGGGTCCATCCGCAGCACCCGGCGCAGCGCCTCGGCGAAATTTGGCACGTCCACACCAATCTCGCGCTGCGTCACAATCGCCTTCTTGTGCTTGTGATAGTACTCGATCGGGTCCTCAATGGTTACAATGTGCACCTCATCCCGTTCCTCATTGATCACGTTAAGCATTGAGGCCAGCGTGGTCGTCTTGCCGCTACCGGTCGGCCCCGTCACGAGTATCAGGCCACGCGGCTTGTACAATAGCTCGCGTACCGATGGCGGCAGCCCGATCTCCTCCATCGTCAGTAGCTTGTTCGGTATCTGACGGAGGACTATACCATAGTTGCCGCGCTCCTTAAAAACGCTCACGCGGAACCGCGCCGCCTCTCCGAACGCGAAACCGAAGTCAGTCGTACCGCGCTCGCGCACATGCTGGATATGTTCCTCGCTTGTGATGCTGCGCATCAATTCCTCGGTGTCCTCGGGCGTAAGCGGCGGGCCTTCTACGCGGTGCAAAATACCGTGCAGCCGAATTACGGGCGGCACGCCCACACGAATATGCAGGTCGGACGCGCCCTCGGACACGACCAACTGCAGCAAATCTGACATCGAATACGACATACGCGTTGCCCGCGTTAATCCGCGTCTCCGACAGTCACACTAATGACTTCTTCAGGGGTGGTTAATCCGGCCAATACCTTGCGCGTGCCGTCCTCGCGCAGGGTGCGCATTCCCATCTCACGCGCGCGCTGGCGCAGCACCGAAGCTGGCGCCTTCTCGTAAATTAACTTCCGGACCTCGTCGTCAACGACGAAAATTTCGAATATACCCATCCGGCCGCGGTAGCCAGTCTTGTTGCAGTCCGGGCAGCCGCGGCCCTTGAGGAACGTGGCGCCCTGAATCGCATTCTCGTCCAGGTTTAAAGCACGGAGCTCGGTCTCGGTTGGCATCGTCCGCACTGCGCACCGTTTGCAGACCTTTCGCACAAGTCGCTGCGCCATCATCGCCCGTGCGCTCGAAGCAACCAGGAACGGCTTGACACCTATGTCAAGCAACCGAGTAACGGCACTCGGCGCGTCGTTCGTGTGCAGTGTCGAAAACACCAGGTGCCCTGTCAGCGACGCATTTATCGCTATATTCGCCGTCTCGAGGTCGCGAATCTCACCAATCATGATCACGTTGGGCGCTTGGCGCAAAATCGCGCGCAGTGCCGCTGCAAATGTCAAGCCTATGGATTCGTTCACTTGTACCTGGTTGATGCCGCTCAGAATGTACTCGACAGGGTCTTCAAC
>JANWZY010000257.1 GCA_025061935.1 Verrucomicrobiia bacterium | reverse complement strand
GCTGACCTACCGCATAGGTTCCACTGACACGCCCTTCCTTTTCAACGGCCGTTACGGGGTGCAGACCGATCCCAACGGCCTGCTCTACATGCGGGCCAGGTATTACAACCCGTACATTTGCCGGTTCATAAATCCTGACCCGATTGGCTTCTCCGGCGGCCTGAACTGGTATGCGTACGCGGATGGCAACCCGGTGAATTACCAAGACCCATTTGGTCTGTGTGCATTGTACATGGACTTCGAGTACACCTGGCTGGATCGGGCCATGGATGTTGCGGGCGGCCTGGCCTTAACGGTCGGCGGATTTGTTCCGTATGTCGGGGACATTTTGGACGCTTACACTGTCGTAGCGCCCGGATCGTCGGCGCTGGACCGGACGCTGAGCAGCGTCAGCTTGGGGATCAACGCCTGGACGTTGGGCGCGGCTCCAAACTTTGGGCCGGTCAAGCGCGGGGTCGAATTGATTACGGAGGCCTTCACGCATAGTCACCATCCCATTCCTAAGTTTTTGGGCGGGCATGCAGATCAGGTCTTAAGCGAACTCGATCCCAACATTCATGTCGAATTCCACCAATTGTTGGGTCAAAATCTCAAAGAAAGAGGTATCCCGTTGAATGTCGGAGGCATTGGTGGAAGTGCAGTTGACTGGAGGATGTACATGTGGGCTACACCAGAAGCTCAAAGGAACGCTTTCGATGCAGTGCCTGAAACTTCCCGAGCGATCGACACTAAGTATGGTACGCAACTCACTCAGGATGTTTGGAAGAACATATTGGAGGGCAAATTTACACCTATGCCATGAGAGAGTACTACTTACTTTACCCAACCACGATGAACCCGTGCACACTCGAGAGGCGTTTTTATGAGGAGGCGCGAAAGGCGTGGTTATGTCCCGGCTGTGGTTCTCCCCGGTGCCACATTCAGGGCTTAGAGGTACTTATCCAAGAGGATAAACCGGATAACGCCGCGCTAAATGGTATTACAGGCACGTCACTTGGGTTGGCAAAGAAAAACTGTATAACCCGGTTTGGGGATAAAATCCTCAGTAAGTATTTCGAACTTGGAAAAGTGTATGGACCGAACGGCGTGATGCTAGAGGAATGGGTTGTTTTCGTTGGGAAACACCAGGTTATAGTACGGGGCACGGAACATGTTAAGCTACGACAGTGTCCGGCATGTGGCCGAAACATATATTTTGGTGTGGGACAACGGTATCTTTACCCGGCACCACCTCAGGACGTGTTGGTAATGGATGGAAGTAATGGGTTACTAGTGGTGGCCGACGAACTGCTACCCCCACTAGAACTCTGCACGTGGCCCAAAGTGAAATGCGTGAAGCTGCCTGTGCTAGATGTTCCTTTAGACGGACTAGTGGATTTAAAGTCTGTTTACTGAGAGCTGGTGAGTTAGCGCGAAGATGACTTGTGATTCGGACAAGAACAGCGCATATGGCACCTGGATATACGACGCGCCCAACCGGCTCGTTGCTGTTGGAGGGACGGGTTCCATCCCGTCCTTGGGATACGCCTACGACGCACTTGGCAACCGGATCGCACTGACCAATGGTGGAGTCGTCACCCGTTTCGTCATCAACCCCAACGCCCCGCTCTCCCAGGTTCTGATCCGCATCCGGCCCGGGGTGACGAATTACTACGTTTATGGTGTGGGCTTGCTCTACGAGGTTACTGAGACCGCAACTAACTCTTACCAACGGTACTATCACTACGACTACCGCGGCTCGACGGTTGCGCTGACGGACAACTCGGGCAATGTGACGGACAGGTTCGAGTACTCCGCCTATGGCACATTGACCTATCGGACCGGCACTACCGACACGCCGTTTTTGTTCAACGGTCGTTACGGTGTCCAGACCGATCCGAACGGTCTGCTGTACATGCGGGCCAGATACTACAACCCGTACATCTGCCGGTTCATAAATCCAGACCCCATCGGCTTCTCCGGCGGGCTGAACTGGTATGCGTACGCGGATGGGAATCCGGTGAGTTATTTGGACCCGTTTGGGTTGTGGAGTTGGTCACAGACTTTGGGGGTTGTTCGTGCAGTAGGAGGTGTATTTGAAACAGCAGCGGGCGTTGGATTAGCGGCAGCAACAAGTTGGAGCGGCATCGGGGCAGTGGCCGGAGGCGCCGTTGCGCTGCACGGATTGGACCAAATTCAGGCTGGAGTCCGACAGGCGTGGACAGGGGATCAAGTTGATTCGTTAACATCGTCGGGTTTGCAGGCAGCAGGAGTGTCGCGAACAGCAGCAAACCTAACTGATGCAGCAATTAGCATCGTAGGGTCGTTTGGCGCAGGCACAGCCACAGCCACAATTCGCGCCAGCCAGATCGCCGCGGCCGACCCTCTTGCACAAGGTCTGACTACGTGCCAAATACTTGCGCGGTACGAAAGAGGGTCAAGGGCTCTCAATGCAGCAGATTACTGGGGCTTGGGCGGGGATTTTACAAGTCCACTCTACAAAGCGGCACAAATGGAAACGGGTGCTTATCCATTGACGACTACATTTGGCGAACGCACGCTGCAATCCGTCCGTTTGTTCCTCGGGCTTGAAGGAACGGCCGGAATGGGACTCACACCACTGGGCTATTTGTGGTCAGGATATTTTGGTGCGGCAGGTGGGGGCATAAGTGGAGTGGGAACAATCTTGAACTCAACGCGAACGGCCAGTTCACTAAAATGAATCAAGTCAAAATAGACTGGAAGTTTTTCTGGATGGCCTTCTGTGTGGGGATTGGATTCTTAGCACTTTTCCTCTGTCCTTTTTTTGTGGGGATGTATGTGGGGCATTTTTGGGGCTTGGTCATCGCAAGTGTAAACGCCATTGCGTATATATGGCTGGGCATTCGGCAGCCAATGGCCTCTTCAACTCGAGCAATCTGGGCTGTGGGAATCTTGTTCGTCTTGTTTGTTGCGGGTTACGAATGGTCGCAGATGTCCGTCTCGCGTTCCGCACCATGAATGAACACGACACGCCAACCATTGAACAGACTGAGAAACCACAATTCCAAGGAAGGGCGTTAGCAACAAATTCCCCGACAGGACTGCAGAAGTTTTTTGCAGTCGAGTGGGTTTGGACCGTCGGTTTCGCTGCCATTGCAGTTATCGTGGCTCTACGGATTGGTGTCTTGGGTTATCCTGACCTCAAGCAGATGCTGGTTCTCACGCTAGCCGGCGCGGTGGGTGGCACAGTGCTGCCATGGGCTGTTATAAGGGTGGTGTGGAAAATTCGTATTCGGATCAATGGTGGTCCGTTCCGTGAAGGCGATTGGGTCGAGGTAATCACTGGCAGTCAGGCGGGAAAGATAGGTAGAGTGTATGAAGTGTGGCCGGCACGAAATCAAGTGCGGGTAGATTTGGGCCAGTCTGCTCGGCGTGAAAGGCGTGACATTTTTGTGACCACTCAAATTCGCCGGGTCCAGCCTCCCGATGATCACCTGTCAAATGTCGGAGAAAGACCTCAGCTCGAAGAAATGTAGGGATTTCCGTCCCATCGCTGTACACTTTCCCACGGCGCAACGGGCCATGACCTATGACGAGGACAACCGGCTGTTGACCATCAACGGCCAGAGTGTCACGCACGACTTGGACGGGAACATGACCTCTGGGCCGCTGACCAATGGCCAGTTTGCTTCATTTGCCTATGACGCCCGCAATCGTCTGGTCGCTGTTGGAGGGACGGGTTCCATCCCGTCCTTGGGCTATGCGTATGATCCGGCAGGCAACCGGATCGCACTGACCAATGGTGGAGTCGTCACCCGCTTCGTCATCAACCCCAACGCCCCGCTCTCCCAAGTCCTGATGCGCATCCGGCCCGGGGTGACGAATTACTACGTCTATGGCTTGGGGTTGCTCTACGAAGTCACCGAGACCGCCACCGGCACCAACACCGCCTACTACCACTACGACTATCGCGGCAGCACAGTCGCTCTCACGGACAGCAATGGAACTCCAACGGATCGGTTCGAGTACTCCGCCTATGGCGCGCTTACGTATCGCACTGGCTCCAACGACACGCCCTTCCAGTTCAACGGTCGTTACGGTGT
>JANWZY010000256.1 GCA_025061935.1 Verrucomicrobiia bacterium | reverse complement strand
CGAGCCGCACGGCTCCGAGCGCACTCGCTCACTTGTTGGTGCGCGAGTATTCGTGATCAAAACCTCGCGCCGTGGGTGGGACTGTGCGTAGCGGCGCGGTTAGGGGCGTGTGTGTTCGATACCGAACCCATGTAGCGCTGCGTATGCCTGGCCGAGCGCGATCCCGCCGTCATTGGGCGGCACGCGCTGATGCCAATACGGTTTGAACCCGTCGGTTTCGAGCAATTGGATTGTGCGCTCGGTAAGGTACCGGTTCTGGAAACAGCCGCCGCTAAGGACCACGCGTTGTTGGCCTGCACGATGCGCGAGCGTGACAATCGCCTCGGCCAGCGTATTGTGGAACCTGGCCGAGATTTCGGGTGCGCCGATACCGCGCTCGGCATCGGCCAAGAGCATTTCGATCATCGGTGCCCAGTCCAGGACGAACTGAGGGGAGGTTTGGCCTACTGCGCCGGGCCGGAACCCGCGTACCGGTTTGATCTGAATCGGGTAGTATTGCGTTGTAGCCACCCCTTCGAGTGCGAATTCGAGCGTCATGGCTGCTTGGCCTTCGAATCTGTTAAAATGGCACAGGCCGAGCAGCGCGGCCACGGCGTCGAACAGCCTGCCGACGCTGCTGCATGCGGGCGCGTTGAGCCGCCGGCGCAGCATCGAGTCGAGCAGGTCCAATTCGGCAGGCTTGAACGCGTGTTCAATTCGCTGTCTGAGCCGTAACCATTTCTGTTCGTCTGGCCAAGCAAGTTCGAAGAGCAGCCCGAGCGCGGCGCGGCGCGGCTCGAGCACGGCTTTGTCGCCCCCGGGCAGCCTGAACTGCCTCAAATGCGCGATGCGCCTGATTCCGCCCGGCTCGATAACGAAAAACTCGCCGCCCCATACCGCGCCGTCCCAGCCGAAGCCGGTGCCGTCCCAAGCGACGCCGAGTGCAGGCGGCTCCAGTTCGTTCTCGGCCATGCAAGCGAGCACGTGCGCGACATGGTGTTGGACGGACACGATCCGCGGGCTGGTACCTGGCGCACCATGTGGCTGCGCATGAATGTCGGACTCGGGCGCGTACGCTTGAAGCGCGAATTTCGTTGACATGTAATCCGGGTGCATGTCCACGGCGACGACGCGCGGCTCGCGCTCGTAGAGTTTTTGCAGGTCTGTCACCACACGCTGGAACGCCGCATGCGCTTGTGCCGTGTCCAGGTCGCCTATGTGTTGACTGATGAAAGCGTGGCGCTCTACGGCGAGCGCAACTGTGTTTTTCAAGTGTGCGCCCACGGCGAGGACCGGAACGACCGCAGCAGTGGCGTCCCGTGCGCGGATTGGTACCGGCAGCGGCGCGTACCCGCGTGCGCGCCGCAGCACAAGCTCACGCCCGTGAACGATCCTGACAATCGAGTCGTCCACGTGCCGTACGATCGGCCGATTATGGACGAGGAACACGTCCGCGATGCCACCCAGCCGGTTCAGTGCCTCGTGTTCATCGGTGCAGATAGGCTCGTCGCTCAGGTTCCCGCTGGTGGCGACCACGGGGAACCCAAGCTCTGCCATAAGCAGATGGTGCAGAGGTGTGTAGGGGAGCATCACGCCCAGGTTTGGGTTGCCGGGAGCGACAGACTCGGCGATATGGGCGCCTGCGGCCGGCTTGCGCCGCAACAGCACGATGGGCGCTTCAGGTGCGCGCAGTAACCGCTCCTCGGCAGGCGAAACTTCGCATACCGCTTTGACACTCGCCATGGACGGGAACATGAGCGCGAACGGTTTCTCCTCGCGACGTTTCCGGGCGCGGAGTCGGCGCACAGCCGCGTCGTTCCGCGCGTCCACAACGAGGTGGAACCCGCCGAGCCCTTTTACAGCCACAATTTGGCCAACGCGAATAGCCTCGGCTGCGCGAACCAGTGCGTCGTCGCGGCAGGCTATCTGTGCGCCTGTGGCATCCCACAATTCTATGTGCGGGCCGCAGGCCGGGCACGCGTTCGGCTGCGCGTGGAACCGGCGGTCGTGCGGGTCGTCGTACTCGGCCTGGCAAGCGGCACACATCCCGAAGATTTTCATTGAAGTGTTGGCGCGGTCGTACGGGAGCGCTTCGATGATGCTGAACCGCGGTCCGCAATTTGTGCAGTTCGTGAACGGGTACCTGTACCGGCGGTTCGCCGGGTCGAAAATTTCGCGCAGGCAGTCTGGGCAGGTTGCAATGTCGGGCAGCACAAGCGCGGTTTTGACGCCCTCGGTGGTGCTGTGCCTGATCTCGAACGTGGCGTATCCCGCCGGATCGAGCCACGAAGATTCCAGACTCTGAATGGAGCTGTGCGGCGGTTTCTCGGCTTCGAGACGGGTGATGAACTCTTCGAGTCTGGCGCGCGGCCCTTCCAGTTCGATCCATACGCCCTGGACGGAATTGCTGATCCATCCGCTCAGGCCCAATTCAGTGGCCAGCCGGTACACGAACGGCCTGAATCCTACGCCCTGGACTGTACCATGCGCGATCAACCTGAGCCGAGCCGTTGGCGACGCTGTGCCCATCTTTTATCAGTTAGTTGGCTGAGCCGTGGATGCGGCAGGGGGCGCATCACCTGTGCCGCCTGGGTCCGTTGCGCCGTGCCCATGTGCGGCAATTAGTCCGAGCACGCCGGCCATCACTTGTTCGACTATTCTCGGTAGCGCCGATTGCAGTTGCGGTGTCAACTGCGTATCCACCGTGAACGGGTCATCTACTTCGATCCCGTAGATGATCACGCGCTGTGGCATTGCCAGTCCGATCGCGCGGCCCAGCGCAAGCATTTCACCTACGCCCAACAGGTGTGGTGAGACGAACCGCGCCGGCCCGAGTGCAGCCCCGTCTAGCACATGCACCGTACCGGGTTGCGCGCGGCCTGTCTGCACAGCGTCAATTATTACAAGCTCGTCGAAGCCGGCCACATGGTCCAGCAGCGCTAGGCCCATCTCTAGTGATTCGCGCACCTCGATGCCCGGGCTTTTGGGCAGGCGTTGACGCAGCTCGCGTGTCACATGTAGGCCCACTGCGTCATCGCGCATGATGTCGTTACCTAGGCCCAAAACCAAAACTTTCCTCTTACTCATTTCCGTGCGTGTGTGTCCGAGCTGTAAACCAAACAAAGGTGCTCGCAATGCGTGTCCGCGTCAAACTTTCTAGGGCCAGCACGCGGCCGGGCGCGGGCTAGAGTTTGATTTCGGCGCGCAGTCCGGCTTTGCATGCGCTGTCAGGTTTTAATTTTGCAAATCGCGTGCGGCGCGTATTTTGACCGACGTGATTTGCACAGATGAGCAACTGAGCGACCTGTTGGAAGAGCTGCGCAGCGCACAGTGGGTTGCGTTGGATACGGAGGCCGACAGCTTGCATGCGTATCCTGAGAAACTGTGCTTGATCCAGGTTTGCACTGAGGCTGGCGCGCGGCTGGTTGACCCGCTGAGCGGGATTAAGCTCGGGCCGTTGTTAACTGCGCTGCTGAAGCACGAGCTGATTGTGCACGGCGGGGATTATGACCTGCGCCTGTTGCGCAGGCACCATGAGTTTGTGCCCGACCGGGTCTTCGACACCATGCTTGCAGCGCGGTTGCTCGGGCACAGGAAGTTCGGCTTGGCGGACCTGCTGAAGCATTACCTCGGAATTACCCTCGAGAAAGGCTCACAGAAGGCGAACTGGGCGAAGCGACCGTTGACTGAACGTATGGAGCGATACGCATTGGCCGACGTGCAATACTTGAAACCGCTTTCGGACCGGCTGAAGCACGAACTGATTGAAAAAGGGCGGCTTGGGTGGCTGGAGGAATCCTGCGCACGGTTGATTGCAGATTGCGCGCAGCCGAAGACACCGAACGCGGATTCAGCCTGGCGGCTCAAGGGTAGCGCGCGGCTGGACAGGCGCGGCCTTGCGGTTCTGCGCGAGCTGTGGCATTGGCGCGAAAAGGAAGCGCTGGCAGCGAACAAGCCGCCGTATTTCATCCTGAGCCATGAGCTGCTTGTCGCGATTGCCGCAGCGGCAGCGGATTCGGGACGCGTCAAACAGCTTGTGCCGAACTGGTATTCCTGCCGCCGCAGGAACGGTTTATTCAAGGCTGTGGCGCGTGCACTAGCTTTGCCGCCGGACCAACAGCCCGAGCCGGTACCGCAAGGTTCAATTG
>JANWZY010000255.1 GCA_025061935.1 Verrucomicrobiia bacterium | reverse complement strand
AAAACCGCTCGACAGCCTCGAAAATTTCCTCTCTGCTCAGCTCGGGGTATTCGAGCGCAGCCTGTTGGAACCCGTGCGGCTCGACAAGGTCTGACTCTGCGGATTTGACCAGCCAGCCGTTCTGGCGGGCCATTTCGTACAACTCGGTGCCGGGGTAGGGCGCAGCAAGGCTAACTTGGATGCTGAACACATCCAGCTCCTGAGCGAACCTGATCGTCTGCTCGATCGTCTGGCGTGTTTCGCCGGGTAACCCGAGAACAAACGTGCCGTGGATTTTGATGCCGAGTTCGTGGCAGTGCCGTGTGAACTGCCGCGCCTGCTCGAGCGTAATGCCTTTCTTTGCGCGGTCCAAAATGTGTTGGTTGCCGGATTCATACCCCACCATGAGCAGGCGCAGCCCGCAGTCCTTCATCACTTTTAGAGTTTCATAGCTGAGGTTTGCGCGGCTGCTGGCCGACCAGGTGATACCCAGCGGCTTGAGCCGGCGCGCGATCTCACGCGCGCGCGGTTGGTTGATCGTGAACGTGTCGTCGTCGAAAAAGTACTCCTTAACCTGGGGGAATAATTCTTTCGCATGCGCAATTTCGGCTGCGACGTTGTCCGGCGAGCGCGTGCGGTACTTGTGCCCCGCAATCGTTTGAGGCCAGAGGCAAAATATGCACTGTCCGGGGCAACCGCGCCCGGTATAAATGCTGATGTACGGATGTTCCAAGTAGCCGATGAAGTACCTCTCGATTTGCAAGTCGCGTTTGTACACGTCCACGACCCAGGGCAGCACGTCCATGTTTTCGATCGGCTCGCGGTCGGGATTGTGCACAATCCGCCCGTCTTTGCGGTATGACAAGCCTTTAATCTCGGCCAATGGCCGGCCCTCGGCCACCTCCTTGCACGTGAAATCGAACTCTTTGCGGCCGACCCAGTCAATTGCCGCGCAGGCGCGGAGCGTTTCTTCGGGCAAAACGGCCGCATGCGGGCCTACGAACCCGATGAGCGTGGACGGCTTTTGCTCTTTAATCGCTTCGGCCACCTTGCAGTCGTTCCGAAACGACGGGGTCGAGGTATAGATTACGACGTGATCGAACTGGCGCGCGATTCGGAGGCATTCTGCGAGCGTGATCTGGTGCGGCGGGCAATCCAGCAGTCGCGAACCCGGCACCAGCGCAGCCAGTTGCGCCAGCCAGGTCGGGTACCAAAAGCTGGTTATCTCGCGGCGCGCCTGGTAACGCGAGCCTGCAGCGCCGTCAAACCCGTCAAACCCGGGCGGATTTAGAAAAAGCGTGGTACGCATTAGAATGAACACCCGCATTTTGGGTATGGAACAGGGGTAATTCAACGGGTTTTTTCTTTATTGGGCGAACGAGCTTGCCAAATAGCGCGAGGCCGCCGCGCCCCACAAAACATGGACGCGGTTGTTCGCATTACGACCGACCACACCAAAAACTGGTCGTCCATACCAAGAAGTTTGTGCAGGGCGAAAATGCCGGCGGTGAGAAAGCAAGCCGAGGAATGAGCCGCAAATTGCCAAGCACCGTCCTAGGTGCGATAATAGAGACGTGAGAACGGCGGTGGCCATCTTGAGCTTGGTCGCACTGGTATTCAGCCAGCCGTTGGGGCCGGTGCTGGGACAGTGCAGCCGCATCCAGCCGTGTTGTGATTGCGGCGGCGCAACGTGTTGTTGCTGTGCCGTCAAAAGTGATTGTGGTCCCCGCAGTATGCCTGCTGTCCCGCCTGCCACGCAGAAAACACCACAGAAAGATTTTCAAATCCTGACCGTGCCCGCCTGTTTTGCTCTGTCCGTCGCGACTCAAGTGGCCTACAATCGCGTCGCTATGCAAGATGCGGCCAAACCGGCCGCTGGCGTTGTCCCGATTTTTGCCCGGAACTGCGCTTTCTTACTCTGAAAAAATCTTTCCTACCCGGAGTGCGCCCTGACGGGGTGCAGTATAACCATCTCGGCGGGGTAAACTCAGCATTGGGCGGATGAGGTGCAGACGTAGAGTAAGGCCACGAACAGCCTCTTCATTCGCCTTACCAAAAAAATCAAAGCCGTGGGGTCTGAAAAGTCGTGAAAACACGTAAAGCAGTCTTGCTTCTGTTGCCGGCTGTGCTGGCGGGCTGTGTCGGTGTGCAGATATCCGCCGAGCGCCAGGCGCGAAATGCGTTGCATCAACTAAGCGCTCATTTTCCCGCCACGAACGACCAACCGGATTTGCAAAAATCGTTAACGGATGCGAGCCTGACGAATTTCGTGCGTTTCGCCCTGCTGAACCAGCCGCGGGTCAGAGCCGCTTACTTCGACTGGGCCGCCACGGTTGAGCGCATCACAGTCGCGCGCTCGTTGCCGGACCCGCAACTTATGTTCGAATCGGACATCGCGGACACCGTGATGACCGTGATGCCGGGTTTCATGCAAATGATTCCCGGGCCCGGCAAACTCAACGCCGCCGCGCGTGTGGCCGCCGCCGAAAGTCAGGCAAAATACCACGCCTTCGAAAGTGCAGTGCTGCAGACCGCCTTCGATGTGAAACGCATCTACTTCGAACTTTGGCTGGTTGAGGAAAAAATCAAAATCAACCGGGAGACTTTGGTTTTGTTGGCCAACCTTGAGCACAGCGCGCGTGCACAAAACGCAGTCGGCAAAGCCACGTTGCGGGATGTTTACCGGGCGCAGACCGAGCGAGACCAACTTGCGACCGAGCTTGCCGATCTCGCAGACTCGCGCCAGGCGTTGCTGGCGCAGTTCAAAGGCGCTCTGGGGTTGACGCGCGAGCAGCCTGACCCGCCTGTGCCAGCCGGATTCGAACCCACGCCGCTGGATCTGAACGCGGACGATTTACTGGACACTGCATTCGCACGCAATCCGCGCCTCAGAGCGATGCAGGCCGAAGTGCGGCTGGCCGAGGCGAACATTGCGCTCGCCCACAAATCGAAAGTGCCGGATTTCAGTCTCGGGCTGATGGCGGATGCGAAAGCCTCGCCCATGATGTTCAGGCCACTGGCGGGCATGACGTTGCCCGTCTGGCGTGACAAAATCGCCGCTCAGATTGCAGCGGCTCAAGCTGAGAAACACACAGCCGAAGCCAGACTCACATCCGAGCAAATCATGCTGGCTGTGGATTTCGCGATGAAGTCGTACGAGTACCGTGAAGCCACGCGCGCGCTGGCCCTGCTGCAAGACAGACTCCTTCCCAAGGCGCGTCAATCGCTCGAACTCGCCCGCGCCGGCTATCGTACCGGCCAGATCGAGTTGGCCGGTCTCATTGATGCCGAGCGCGCGCTGCTGAACTTTCGACTTTCGGAGGTCGAAGCCCGCGCCCGGCGCGAGATCGTGCTGGCTGAGCTATCCTTGCTTATTGCCGGTGTGCCGCCCCCGGGCGCGCCGGTGCTGGCGGGGCCGCACGATGTTTCCAAACGCTCTCCCGACCGCTCCGGTAAATCAGAACCATGAACCAGCATGTCAAAATCGAAATTACGCCGCGGCCCGTGCTGAGCGTTTGCCGAGGCGCAGCGGGTAGGCGCAAGCTTTCTGGACTGCGCCACTGCCGCGGCGCTATGGAAAAGCGGCAGCGGTCTGCCACAGCCCAAGACGCTTTCACTCTCGATTGCTATAACCATGTTTTCACGCTGACCCGATCATGAAACCCAAAATCGCCATCGTTGGCTTCCTACTCTGCGTCGTCGCAATCGGCGCATTTTTCATCGGGCGTTCAAGCGGGCATAAGCCCGTCGCCAGTGCAAAGTCTCCCGAAAGCCCAACGCTTTACACCTGTGGTATGCACCCACAGGTGATCCAGGATCATCCGGGTAACTGTCCGATTTGCGGCATGAAACTTACGCCCATCCGCAGAGCCGCCGGGGGAACGAACGCCGCTGCCGGCTCTGCTGTCATCGCCATTGACCCGGTAACGATCCAGAACATGGGCATTCGCACCGCCACGGTGCGGCGCGGCCCGCTGCGCCGAGTCATCCGGACAGTCGGCACGATTGACTACAACGAGACTGCACTGGCCGACGTAACCACCAAGTTCAAAGGCTGGATCGAGAAGCTCCATGTGGCCGCCACAGGCCAGCAGGTGCGCCGCGGCGATCCGTTGTTTGAAATATATTCGCCGGAGCTTTACAGCGCACAAGCTG
>JANWZY010000254.1 GCA_025061935.1 Verrucomicrobiia bacterium | reverse complement strand
TCCTTCAGCACGTAATCCGGGATTCGGCCCGCATCTACTGCTGCGTAGTCGAAAAACTTGAGCCAATCGTCCGAGCCTTCTTTGAGACCTAACTGTTTGGCCCACGTGCGTAACGTCTGCTCATCGCGGGGCGGGGCCAGGACTTCACGCTCGATCTTACTCCAATTGCTCGGGTCGTGGCCGTGTTTCAGACAAAACTCGCGCAGCCCGAGCCGCTGGCGTGTTCTCAACTCTTTGATGAACTTACCGAACATATGCTTTTTGCAGTTCTTTTGTGGTAAAAAATTTACCACAGTCAGGCAATTGTCAATAACATTTTTTCCCGCAAAAACCCTTTTAATGGAGCGATCGCCGGTAATGGCCAAACCCGCCCGACTTGAAGACGGATAAGTTGAACAGGGCCGTCCACGGAGAATCTGTCTAGGGGCTTCTGTACTTGTGGCTTGCTGTTGTTACGTTGAAAAGAATTGTGTCTTATGGCGAGTTTGACCAAGCTATACCCCGAGGCTGGCCGAACCTCTTCACAGCGCAGTTTCTCAGGAATTCTCTTCCCGGCGTCACTGCTGGTGGAGGCGTCAAGCTTTGAAAAGCGTTTTAATAATACTGTGCTTGCCCCCAAAAACGCATCTGGCACGGTTTCACTGGGTACCCGAATCGTGAGACTTCTTTCTGCGGGCAACCAGCTCGGCTGGCGGGGCGCGGCGGGCGCGGCGCAATGCGAGTGTGCGCTCGCGCAGGGCGTCGAGCATGGCCAGTTTTTCTTTGATGGGCAGGCTGGCCAGGCGCCTGCGCAGCGCGCGTTTGCTCTCCGAGATTTTGGTCATGTCGAAGGTCATAACGAGTCGCCGAGGAACTGTTTTTCGAACCGTTTCCAAGCCCCGATCAATCTGTGCCGGGAAAGGATGTCCGGAAAACGAGCAGTGTCGAGCACGCCCGCTTCGACAAACTGAAGCAGGCGCGCCTTGTCTTTGGCACGACCGGTCTGAAGCGCAATGGCAGCCAGATGCTCGGCTGTAAATACGCGGGCAGGGGTGCCCTCGATGTCTTTCTCGACTGCTTGTGCCAACACTTCTTCGAGCAGTGGGCCGGCTGCAGGCAAAAATTGCACCGGCCAACCGGCGATGACAATGTACTCACCTTCGATCTTTGCCCCCACGCGCAGAAAGATAGTCAAAAATCTTCTTTGGCGTTGCCAAACGCTTTCCGGCATCGGGCTGGAAGTGAACAAAAACGCCCAAATCAACCGCTGCGACAGGCTCAAGATAAAAAGTTGCGCCCACAGCGCCACCAATGGCGTATTGGACGATCACGCCGTCAGCCCGCATTTGGTTAATCAGTTCGATTGCTTTTTTATGCTCATGCCATCTTAGCCGGATCCGCAAAATGCTGTGCCACCATATGGGCATTTCCTTTACCGCAGTGTTTTTGGCCCGAGAACGGTTATTTGTCCAAAGCTGGCAACGCAGGAGTTATGCCCAACTTGGCGATTTCGTTCACTCCATCCATACAGCGACACCTGCGATTGGGACTTCTGCGGTGCCAATTAGTAGTTTTGCGCCGGGCGGCACAGGCGCGCGCTGCGGCTTGTCGGTAAAATTGGTCGCCACCCAGAACCCGTCACGCCAGTCAACAATGAACCCGTCCGGGAAGTCTTCGAC
The DNA here is from genome assembly GCA_025061935.1 of Verrucomicrobiia bacterium. Classification (GTDB taxonomy): domain Bacteria; phylum Verrucomicrobiota; class Verrucomicrobiia; order Limisphaerales; family DTLC01; genus DTLC01. The sequence goes on along the minus strand of JANWZY010000254.1, from coordinate 2,498 downwards.
AGCGATCCCCGCGCGCTCGAACACGCCGCGCACCAGCCGCGCTTCGAGTTCGCCCTCGACCGAGTCAACGCCGACGTATGTGACCGTGCCTTTGCCCAGCTTGCGTGTTACTGCAGCGGGCTGACCGGCGTAGTACTGGTCGGCATGCTCTGCGAGCACCGCGGTGCTAATGGCCGGATCGAGTACCTCGGCCCAGCTAACCCAGGTATAGGTCGCATCGCCGGCCTTGATTTTGCCTGAGTGCGGCGCCGGTAGCGTGTCGTAGAATTTGATTTTCGCGCCGATAAGTTCGAGGATGGGCATGGCCCACGGGCCTTCCCAGAGATGGCCGCGTCGGTCCTTGATTCCGGTGCGGCAGGTCAAAACGAGATGGCCGCCCTTTTCGACATAATCCCTCCAACGTTGCACGAGGTTTTCGTCCACTAGCTGGTATGCAGGCGCGACGAGCACGGGGTATTTGTCGAGCGGTTTGGCTTCGGTGATGACCTCCACGGGACAGCCGAGTCGTTTGAGCGCGCGATAGTACTTGAAGATATGGCCCATTGTGTCCCAGCGCACGGTTTGTTTGTGGTTGTCTATGTCCCAGCGGTTTTCGAAGTTGTAAAGTATCGCCGTGCGGCGCGCGGCGTAAGCGGCGGGTTCTTTTGCGTCCGGATTGAAATTCTGGCGCAGCAGCCGCATTTCGCGTGTGACCTGTGCGAATTGCTCGCCGCCGGTACTCGGCGTAACACCGTCGGTGCCCACGATGCCGTAGTGGAACTGTTCGGCGCCGAACAAGGGTTGGCGGTACCGGTACGTGCACACAAATTTTGCGCCGCCGCCGAATGCGCGCCAGAGCCACATTCTGACCGCGCCCGGATAAGGCTGTGGGTTAACCTCCCCCCAATTGACCTGGCCGGGTTGCAGTTCCATGATGCCATGGACGCCGTTGATGTTCCGGAAAAAGTCGCACGCGAACGAGAACGCCGCTGCGCTGCCGAGCCTGAACCCGAGCGGCCCTTCGTTCAATTGCCCGTGCACAGGATAGATTGTCCAGGTCATGATCTCGAAATCGGCGGCGTTGAGCACCGGGTACACGCGGTCGAATGCGTGCATGAAATTATGCGTGATCCATTGACGGTTGCCGCAGTACTGGCGCAGGATCGAAGCTTGGAACCGCAAGTAGTCTGCTGCTTCTTCAGCGAACCAGCGCTGCGCGTCCAGCAACGCGTGCTCGTTGATCTGCGCGGCCAATTCTTCACGGTTGGGCAGGCGGATCTGGTCGAAGCTCTGGTAACGCTGGGACCAAAAAGCTGTGCCCCAATCGCGGTTCAGGTTCTCGATTGTGCCGTACTTGGACTTGAGCCACGCGCGGAACTTGGCTTGGCACGAGTCGCAGTAGCACGGTTCCTTGCCGTAATGGCTCAGCTCGTTATCGAGTTGCCAGCCCCAGACGCGGGTGTCGTTGCCGAACCGCCGGCCAAGCTCGTTCACGGTTTTCCTCACATAGTCGCGATACGTAGGCACACTCCAGCAGGCGTGTTGGCGCGCGCCGTGTTGCATACGTCTGCCCTTGGCATCAACCATAAGCACTTCGGGGTGCTTTTGTGTGAGCCAAATTGGAGGGGTGGGGCTGGGCGTGCACAAAATTACTTTCAGCCCATGCTCGGCGCACAATTGCACGCAGCGCTCGAGCCAGTCGAAGTCGAACCTGCCCTCTTCGGGTTCCATAAACGCCCATGCGAACTCGCCCATGTGCACGAATTCGAGTCCGAGCTTTTTGATGTTTGCTATGTCGCGCGCCCACTGGTTCGACGGCCACGCCTCGGGGTAGTAATAAACCCCGACGCGCATCAGGTCAGGCGCCGGGAAGTGTGCCGGTGAGGTTTGCGAGAAGGCGGCGCTGGCGGCAGCGGCCACAATTCCGAAGGCAATAGCAGGTTTCATACGCATCGCGTCGGAGATTACGCCGGAAACACGCTCAGCAAAAGCCCAATCCGCGCTTGTGCACCAGGATGGAACAACACCGGCTCCTTAGCTAACCGACTCGCATCGAACAACTGCATTGAACTGGCTAGGCCGGCCTGAGTCCATTAACCGCTGGCGGCGATCGAGCATAACCGACCATGGCGTTGCGGTGTCAGCGGAAATCGCCTGCTGGCACTACACCAAGCAACGGAACACGGGTCTGCCGTTGCCGGCGGGACTCGAACCTCGGTATGAAATTCTCGATTCCCCGACACTCACGTGGCCTATCTGGTTAGCGTAGCACCAGGCCTCTTGTCGCTTGGCAGCCGCAAGACCAATAGCCTCTTCTTGTTTGGTGTCCACCCTTCAGGGTGCATGATCTGCCAATCACGCTAAAGCGTGCACACCGTACGTCCACTTGCTTTGTGCAGGACACCGCGGATTGAGTTTCCACACAGTTACTTAAAGGGGCAATCACAAGCGTGCGGCAGCTCTTGGCGGTTTATGGCGTTTAGTCTGCTGCGCTTGGCTGCCCGCCGCACATTTGCCGG
>JANWZY010000253.1 GCA_025061935.1 Verrucomicrobiia bacterium | reverse complement strand
GTCAATACTCTGATGCAGCACCGGCTCGAGGTAACACATTTCGACGACTCGGTTGACGGCCGTTTTCTTTGCTTGGCCGGTTAACCCGCGCAACTCGGCAGCAAAGTTTAAGAAAGCGTAAACTGTCATGTCCGCGTACGCCGGCGCGTTTTCGGGCAGGTACCCCATCAGCCGCTTGGCCTGAATCGGGTTCTGTTGCACATCGTACCCGCCGACGATCACCCGCCCACCTGTCGGCGGCATGAATCCCGTGATCATGCGCATGGTGGTAGATTTGCCCGCCCCGTTCGGGCCGAGGAAACCCAGCACTTCGCCGCGCTCGACTGTAAACGAAACGCCGTCAACGGCGCGCTTAGACCCGAATACCTTGGTCAAATTCTCGACCTTGATCATAAGCTCGGTTCAGCTCCTTACCCGTAGCGTAGCCCGGTTCAATTATCGTATGGCGCGCGAAAAGTAAACTACTTTCGGTCACTTGGACCGGTTCGCGCCGCCTCTGGAAAAGCTCCTCACCGTTAGTTAGACAACAAAACCGCCAAACGTTCAAAAATTTTTCTGGTGAGCTGCAGGCAGCCGCGCCGCTGCGGGCGTGGCAGCGGCGCGAAACATTGGTTGAACTTGCGCACAGCATCACCCAAAATGGCGGAGTTTTTTTTACCACCGGGGGCACTTCTGTCTCCGATCGCGCTCGCTTGCTCATGCCAGAGACTTTAAGCGAGGAAATTTTTGAGTCTGGGTCACGTCAAAAGTCGCAACAAGCTCCCAACCCTCTTAAGATCGGGGTTGATTTTCTCGCTCTGCCGGTTCCACAGGCCACGGTATGGCGTCAACTCCGGTTAAACGAGCTCGGCATGCGAATCGCCCGACTTCCACTGCACCACAAGCACAGTGCCAGTGGATGCCCGCCACCCGGCCGCGCCCGAGCCGCAGCTGCAAGGAAGCGCATCAGGCGCGAGGGTGAGTGGCATCGTAAACTTTTTTCAGCCGGTCCGTGCCCAAGTGCGTGTAAACCTGAGTGGTGACCAGGCGCGCGTGGCCGAGCAGTTCCTGGACACTCCGTAAGTCCGCGCCCGCATCCAGCATATGCGTGGCGAAGCTGTGACGTAACTTGTGAGGCGTAATTTCCGGGTCCAACCCTGCCATGACAAGGTACCGCTTGAGCCGACGCTGCAGGTCGCGCGGCGCAATCGGCGCGTCACCGCTCTGCGAAAGGAACACCGGCGCCTCACCCTCAGGCGGGCGTGGCAGCATTTGCCAATAGTTGCGGATTGCGGCCAATGCCGGCTCGCCGATCGGGACCAAACGCTCTTTCATGCCTTTGCCACGCACACGCACAAGCTTCTCGCTCCAGTCAATATCGGCTGCGCGCAATCCGCACAGCTCGCTCACGCGCAACCCGCACGAGTAAAGGGTTTCCAGAATGGCCACATCGCGGAGGCACAACACGGGCGCGATCGGCCGGCCGCGTTTCCCACCCTTCCGGGCCGCCAAGAGCTTGAAAGGCGCATGCAAGAGGTCTTGGACTTGTCGCAGAGTCAGGAACTTCGGCAGCCGCTTCCCAGGCTTCGGTAAAGCGAGATTTTTTAACGGCGAGCCGGCAACCACACCGTGCCGCATCAGGTACCGAAAAAATGTCCGCAACGCAGCGAACCGGAGCCGAATTGCTGCCCGGCTCAGATTCCTCAATCCGAGATAACGTAAATATGCTCTGAAAGTGTCCCGATCAAGCCTGTCCCACTGCGGCGGGGATTGACGCTCTTGCACGTGCCAGCCAATGAACTCACGCAAGGCATGCTCGTAATTCCGCCGTGTGTACACCGACGCGCCGCGCTCTGTCGCCAGATGCTCCAAGAACCGGCGCGCGCGCGCGTCGAGTGCGGCACCGGACGCGCCCGCGCCGGCATGCCCACGCTGGCCTGATACAACTGTGCGGGTAGTAGCCACCGGACCAAAACCGCAATCGCACCGTGTTCAGGTGTCAAGTCGAAGGTTTATTGGTGCCGGGAGATTTATCCAGCGTTTTTTGGATTGCGGTCTCCGGCCGACAACTCTTCCCGGGAATACTTCGCAATCGAACCCCACCATTCGGGGGACAAGCCCTGCCCGGCCGCGTCCGGCCCGGGCTGGCCGCTGCGCGCTGCTCTGCTCATAACGGGCGCAGTTAACCGTTTCAAACACTGTACGAACGAAATTCCTCCCACAAACCGGCCCCCTCAAGAATGCACGGTCGTGCTCAGCCGCGTGCAGCATGTTCGCACGCATCGAATTCAAATGTGAGAATCATTCCCTTGGCCAGGGCGGGCTGACCCGCACCCCTGGAACAGCCGCAGAACAAAATTTCTCATCCCTGACCAGGAGGCGCTCCAAAAGATGAACTTTAGGCTTGTGCAATTGCGGAAAATTTGCGTTTTGAATACAGGACAAGGGTGTAGGAACAGCAAGCAGCAGGTTACGCACATGAAGACAACAAACGGAATCAAAAAGACCCAACAACTGCTGGCTGATCTTCAAAGATGTGAGTTCGACCTGCGCGCGAAACAAAAGCTCAAAGCGGCATTGAAAAAACTGCTAGCAGAAAACTCGGTTCGCGTGCTCAGGTCCGCAGCACAAGAGTTTCCCAACGATGGGATGACGTTGTTCTACATCCTCGCCGAGTCACATCTTGCGCTTCACACATGGCCGGAGAAAGGTCTGGTTAACGTTGATCTATTCCTGTGCAACTATTCGCGCAACAACTACCACAAAGCCAAGTCGGTAATGCGCGAGCTGATCCAACTGCTCAAGCCGGGCAAGGTCATCCAACACAGGGTCACGCGCCTGAATTAGCACATGGGCAACGACCAGTTGCATCTTGTGGCCGCACGCGCAACACAACTGTGCGGCGTGTACACGCACCGTCGCGACGCGGCGCATGTTTTTGCGCTCTTGTTGGGCGCGCCCAATGTTTGGGAACTTTACAGGTTCGCAGGCCTATCCATTAAACAAATCCAGGCTTTATTGATCGCGCTCGCCCAATACGGCTTGATCGAATGGGACAAGACCGGGCCGCGCCTGAGCAAACCCGGCCTGGCCCTGGCAGAACAACTCCAGATCCAGCCGATCCCATCCTCCATCTTTCCGGCTGGCGAGACCTGGAACGTCACGATTGCACTAGACGCGACCGTGCGCGAGCAATTCCTGGAAATTCAAAAGACACGCCCCCACGCAGACAACCAATTTGTGCAAGGATTCGTTACACCCGAGTGTACGCTGGCGCGTGCACAGCTTGCCATAGCACGTGGCGACGCAGCCGGAAAAAGCATATTGGTACTTGGTGCCGAAGACGACCTGATAGGACTTGCCCTGGCACTGACACGCAAACCGAAACACGTCACGGTGCTCGACCTGGACGAACGATTAGTTGCATTCGATAACCACTGGGCTGGAACACTCAATTTGCCACTCGAAGCGCACGTGTTCGACTTACGTCACCCGCTCCCACCAAAATGGCTAGCGCAGTTCGACACATTCATCACTGACCCGCCTGAAACAGACCTCGCAATTCGCGGGTTCATCCTCAGAGGCGTGGCCGCGCTCAAAGAACCCGGCTGCGCAGGCTACTTCGGGTTCACCTTTCACGACAGCTCTTTAGCCAAATGGTGGCGGCTCCAGCAAAAGTTGAATCAGCACAGGCTTGTGATCACTGACCTGCTCCCCGCGTTCAATGTCTATCAGAACTTCGGCTATTTGGACAAAACGCCCGCATACACCGGGCTGCCACCACAGCCGCTACCAGACCGGCCATGGTTTGTCTCGCACTGGTACCGGGTCGTCGCACTGGAAGGTTTCACGGGGGAAAACCCCGACCTGAGCCAGGCCGGGCGCGAATTTTGCACCGATGCCGAAACGATGACCGACGTGCCTGAGCCGACGGAATAACTCTGACACAACAGCACACGCTTGCACCCACTGCCCAGCAAACACACATACGCCACCTCAACCACAATTCACCGCGCCTGGGCGAAAAATAAATATGCCCGGGCACCAAGAAAAAGCGTGTTCGCCTGGACGCACCGCGCTTAACCGCAAGCAAAGTACAGCCCGCCGGCTCCCAAACGCTTCTAATCTTGGCCCCACCCATCCAATCCAGACTGCGGTTCGCTGCTTCGCCATAGACATCTAACACCTAGCGCC
>JANWZY010000252.1 GCA_025061935.1 Verrucomicrobiia bacterium | reverse complement strand
AAAAAGTCCTGAATCCCGAAATCCGAAGCACGAAACAAATGCCACTTTATGAAGTTCCGAACGTTGCCAACCCAACCAACTTTAGATTATGAGCTTCGGTCGTTTGAATGTGCTTCGGATTTCGGATTTTGGACTCGCGCGTAACTCGAGTTTGAGTTGACCTATGCCAACGTCCCGACGCCATGTCTTCTCGAAGGTTCGCCGACCCGCTGTAGCGGGCCAGTTTTACCCAGCCGATCCGGCCGAGCTGCGGGCGATGATCGAGCGATTTCTTGGTGACGTTGCGCGGACACCAGGGCCGGTCCCGAAGGCTCTCATCGCGCCGCATGCGGGGTACATCTACTCCGGGCCGATTGCGGCCAGCGCATATGCGCGGCTAGCGCCAGCCCGCGATGTCATCCGGCGGATAGTCTTGATTGGGCCGTCGCATCATGTGCCGTTCCGCGGGCTTGCGCTCAGCAGCGCCGAAGCGTTTGAAACACCGCTGGGTCTTGTGCCGCTTGATTCCGAGGCAGTAGGTGCGGTGCGTTCGATGCGCCAGGTCGTTATGCTCGATGAGGCGCATGCTTATGAGCATTCGCTCGAAGTGCAGTTGCCGTTTCTGCAAGTGGTCCTGTCCGACTTCAGGCTCGTGCCACTTGCGGTAGGTGATGCCACGGCCGCGGAGGTGGCGGACGTAATCGAGCGGGTTTGGAACGGCCCGGAAACGCGGATTGTTATCAGCTCCGACCTGAGCCACTACTGCGATTACAAGACTGCGCAGCGATTGGACCGCGCCGCAGCAGATGCAATCGAGCAGTTGCGCCCGGAAGAGCTCGATGAAGAGCAGGCGTGCGGCGCGGCGCCGATTCGCGGGATGTTGTACGCGGCGAAGCGGCGCGGCCTGCGCGCGCAGACGGTTGACCTGCGCAACTCTGGCGACACAGCCGGCCCGCGTAGCCGTGTTGTCGGGTACGGCGCATTCGTGTTTGTGGAATAGGTCTTGTGGCTGCGGCACCGGGCCGCCGCGCCTGGAGATTTTTGAGTCCGGTCTGCTGTTTATGTTCAGCTCCCGTCAGGGGGCAGCGAAATAGAGCCAGGACTAGGTTGAACAAGAAACGTTTCGAACCTGTCTGGCACCGCGGGGTTGAATCTAGGTACGTCTTCGGCGATAAACTCTGCCAAGGGCAGGCGGCTCGATCTGATACCCTCGATCACGCATTTAGCGAGCAGGTAACTCCCGTAGCTGGTGTGGTGGCTCCCATCAACAAATGCTTGATTGACTTTTTCCGGGCCGAGCGCTTCGTAGAGCGTCTTGCTCATTTTGTGCAGGTCAATCAGCGGCACGTTTTCCTCGACGGCGGTTTGGCGGACGGCTTCAGGGTATTCGCCGAAGCTGTTGGTGACGACCCCGTTGGTATCGAATGTCTTGCGATGCATCGGCGTGATCAGCACCGGCACGGCGCCGCGCATGCGCGCCTCGGCAATGAACCGTTTTAGGTCCGCCTTGAAACTTGTGAACGGGCCGATGCCCGGGCCGCGTTCTTTCATGTCGTTGTGGCCGAATTGAATGAGCAGGTAATCGTTTGTTCTGATCGTGCTGAGGATTTTGTCTAGTCGGCGCTCGCGCACGAACGAGCGCAATGATTCGCCCGACTCGGCGTGGTTGGCAATTGCCACACACGGCTTGAAAAACCTGGGCAACATTTGTCCCCAACTGTTCCAAGGTTCCTTGGGTTGGTCGGTCACGGTTGAGTCCCCGGCCAGGTACACGGTGACCACATCGTCGGCTTTTGCGATTTCCAGTGCGCACACGCACGGATTAAGCCCATTGAATTCGAGCGTAAGTTTTTCGTCCCAATGAAGCACCGGCGGCGGCCCTTTCTCGCGGTCTTTCAAGCGCACTTCACCGTCACCGGCAATCTGCGGTGTGCGGATGTTCACCGTGAACGTGCGGGTCAAGAACTCACCGGGTCGCGTCACGACATTTTCGAGCATCAACCTGCGCGACTCGGCTTTGACGGTGTTTGTGCTGGCGAGATGTTTGTGGCCAAAGACGATTGTCACCCTGTAATTGCCTTCCGGTAGCGCAACCGAGAAAAAGAATGGGCGCTCTGCTGTGCAGCAACCTGCGCGCAACGGATTCGCGTCGTGCCAACCGACCTCTCGCGCGGTCGAGCCGAGGTCGAACCCGTAACCTTTGGCGTTCGAGTATGTGTCTGCCGGTGAGACTCGGATGTAGCCGGGGGCGGGTTCGCCCGGAGCGAATTGGAACTTCAAGACGGTGCTTTCGGAAGACGCTGCCGTCAGCGGCAAAAGGCCGAGCGCAACCCACGCACACGCACGGATGAGTCTGCGGAGCATTGCAACAAAAGGCGGCTTCATTTGCCAGGGGGCGTGTGCGCGGCGGCGTCCGGAACGTTACTGTCCGGCGCTACTCCAGCAGCGCCAGGGCGCACCACAGCACCGGCGCTTGCCCGTGCGGGTCGCCTTTGCGCGTCGGGCGCGTGAGGTAGTAATTGATGTCTTTGTTCTGGCCTGTGCCGATGCAGACCTGGTCTACGTTGCCGTCGGCGTCGATGTACTTTTGCAGCGCGAGCCAGCCTTTCCGTGCGGCTTGGGCGTATGGGGTGGGGTCTTTGAACCAGCCGTGCTTCACGCCCTTGATCATGGCAAAAGTGAACATGGCCGTGCTCGATGTTTCCTTGTACGACTCTGGGTGGTCGATGAGCTGGTGCCACATGCCGTCGGCGTCCTGGTATTTCAGCAGCGCGGCCATCATTTTGCGGTAGCCTTCGAGTATGCGCGCGCGGCGCGGGTGGTTTTTCGGCAGTTCGCTCAAGAGTTCGGCCATGCCGCCTGCGACCCAGCCGTTGCCGCGGCCCCAGAAGAAAGGGTAGTCGGGTCCGTGATAAAACAGCCCGTTCGGCCGCTGGAGCTTGTCGAGATACGCCTCCATTTCGAGCGCGGCGCGGTCCAGGTACACCATATCGCCTGTGGCGCGGTATGCCTGCACTTGGAGAATGGTGATCATGTACATGTCATCAATCCAGAACCGGGTTTCGCCGGACAATCCTTCGGGTGTGGGGAATTCCCATTGCCTGTCTGCGAGCATTTTGCCGATCTCGAGGTAGCGCGGGTCTTTGGTCTGGATGTAAATCTCCAGCGGTACGATGCCGAAGATGGTGTGGTCGACATGCCGCGTCATCGAGATGTTTTTTCTGCCCTCGGGTGTCAGGAACGGATCGAACCGCCGGATAAGTGCGGCCTTGAGTTCCTCGTCCCTGATTTTCGCGGCGAACTTGAGCGCGGTCATCCACGCCGAGTCCTCCGCGTAGTGGACTGATGGCCGCGTGATGATCCAGCGCGGGAGCATGTTGGTGGCGAGTTTGTAGCCCACCTCGCGCGGGGATGCGCCCGGCGGCCAGTTTGTGAACGCGGGGTGCTGGCGCGTGCCGGTCACGGTACGGCAGCCGAGGTTGGCGAGTAACAGTCCGATGGCTAAAGCTGCGAGTTTCGCTGGTTTCATAGGATGCAGTGTCGGGCTTTGTTTGTTCAGTTTAATGGTGCATTGGCGAATCAGATTGGGCTGTGGCGGAACAGGCTAGTTGCCTGTGCAGCCGTTCGGCTGGTGAGAAATCGGCTGCGCCCGTCCATTTGAAACGGTTGGACATGGTTTTTAGTTCAGAAGCGCAGCAGCCGTCCACAAGATGGGCGCCTGGCCGTGCAAGTCGCCCGTGCGACGCGGCCGTTCAAGATAAAACTTCAACTGCGCATCCAGGTCTGGGCCGACTTCGCGCGCGGCTTTGTTCGTACCGACGCACACGTCTTTGACGTTCCCTTCAGCATCGAGACTGTTGACCAGTGCGAGCCATGCTTTGCGTGCCGCCGGGCCGTAAGTTGCCGGATCGAGCCAACCGCGTTTGACTCCTGTGACCATAGCAAATGCAAACATGCCGGTGCCTGAGGATTCGAGCCATGCCTCGGGTTTGTCAATCAACTGGCGCCACCGGCCTTCTTCGCTCTGATGCTTGAGCAGTGTGGCCATCATTTTTTTGTAGCCGTCCATGATCCGCGCGCGTTTGGGGTGGTCGGCTGGCAGCTCGCTCAGCAGTTCCGTCATGCCGGCTGCGAACCAGCCGTTGCCGCGCGCCCAGAAAAATGGCGAATCAGCCGCGTGATGGAACAGCCCGTTTGGCTGCTGGAGCTTGTC
>JANWZY010000251.1 GCA_025061935.1 Verrucomicrobiia bacterium | reverse complement strand
CTTCTGGCACGCGAAAATGCGATCCGCGAGAGGTGGGCGCAAATGCGGACCAACGCGCTGGCAGGTGAGCCGTCAGTGGCAGAAAACCAGGTTTTCAAGGCGTTCGAGCGCTGGGCCCAGGACAGCCGGATCACGATAAATTCCATTAAACCGCAGTGGAAAAAGCCTGCTGACGATTTCATGACACTCGAGTGCAGTGTCGAGGCGAACGGGAATATCTCCGCGCTGACGCGGTTCCTGTACAATATTGAAAGGGACCCGTTGGCAATACGCATCACTGCGATGCAAATTACAGCACGGGACGACAGCGGCGAACAGCTTACACTCAATTTGCAAGTAAGCGCGCTGTTGTTGCTAACGCAAACGAAGAGTTGACACAGATGCAGTACAAGCGCCCAACCTTGGTAAACTGTAACCGGCGATGCCGAACGTTTGTATTTGGGGGCACTATGGCGCAGCTTGCATGCCGGTTTGGCACCAGGTTCCGACTTTTTGCCTCATTTGCCGCCAGTGCAGTGGGCGTAGCCGCTATATGTTTGGTCGCCGGGCAAGCTTTGGCTCAAGAAGCCACGAACCAACCGCCCCTAACGCAGGTACGCGGCCAGAATGTGGACTATTCGGCATTCCGAATTATAACCGAGCGCAACATTTTCGCTGCGCGGCGGTCCGGCCGTGTCACGCGCAGTGCCGCGCCCAGGCCACAACGCCAGGTTGAAACGCTCAGTTTGGTAGGCATACTCGAGGCTGGCAACGGCCCAGTCGCGTTCTTCGACGGCTCGAGTGCCGAGTACCGAAAAGCGGTTAAGCCTGGCGGGAAGATCGCCGGATTCACTGTGGCCTCGGTCAATTTCAAAGGTGTGGTGCTTCAGAACGACCGCGAGGCCATCGAGCTGCGTGTGGGCGCGCAACTGCGTATGCAGGAAGATGGGCGATGGCACGCGGCCAGTGCTGATCAGTTAGCGGCTGAAACCGGTTCTGCCGTTGCGGGATCAACCGCGCCCCGCACGAACGAATCGGCCGACTCGGCGAGCGCCGACACAGCAAGCGACGTGTTAAGGCGGTTAATGCAAGAACGCGAGAGGGAATTACAATGAAAACGAAATTTGTCCGGACAGGTTGTATACCGATTGTTGCAGGGTTAATCCTTATTGAAGCACAGGCCCAGACCGAACCCGTTGGGCCGCCTCAATCCGCGCCCGGATCAGAGGTTGCAGAATTTGTCCAGCCGCCCCCAGTTGTAATCACCGATCCGGAACCTGTGGTTGAACCGGATGATGATGTCCAGACCGCCCCCACAGCCGAGCCGGCGCAGGGCGGCCAAAGCGCGGCCGAGGCGCAGACGCCAACCTGGCAACAGCGCGGGACCCAGCCAGTACAGCAGCCGCCAACTCCGGCTTCGACGCGAGCCAATCCGGAAACCGGTTCTCAGGCGGCGTCGCAACAAACGTCGGCACGCACTGAACTGGGAACCGTCCAAACGTCGCGACAAGCAAACGATGCCGAACGGGGAATACGGCTGAATTTCCGTGGCGCGCCGCTTGAACTTGTGCTCGATTACCTGAGCGAAGCGGCTGGCTTCATCATCAAGCCGGAGGTGGATGTTAAAGGGAAAGTTGACGTCTGGAGCGCGCACCCGCTCACAAAGGACGAGGCTGTTGAACTCTTAAACTCGGTGCTGAGCAAAAACGGGTATGCTGTCCTGCGCGACGGCCGCACCCTTACTATCGTCACTAAAGAAGAAGCCCGGCGCAGGAGCATACCTGTCCGGCGCGGATACGAGCCGGAGAGCATTCCGAAGACCGACGAAATTGTGACTCAAATCATCCCGGTGAGATTCATTAACGCGGTCCAACTGGCCAAAGACCTACAGCCGCTGATCCCGTCCCAGGCGACGATCACGGCCAACCAGGGCGGCAACGCGATCGTCATTACGGACACGCAGGCCAACATTCGGCGGATCGCAGAGATAATCAAAGCGTTGGACACATCCGTGGCAAGCGTATCGGCCGTGCGCGTTTTCGCGCTACGGTACGCTGACGCAAAAACGCTGGCGAGCATTATCAGGGACGTGTTCCAAACACCCACAACGTCTTCTACGGACGTCACGGCGCGGTTCTTCGCAAGGTTCCGCGGCGGCCCGTTCGGGGCACCACAGGAGTCTAGTAGCGAAAGCGAGGCCGGCGGCCGGCCAGGTGCATCGCGTGTGACCGCAGTCGCAGACGAGCGGAGCAATTCGTTGGTTGTAAGCGCGCCAGAAGACCTAATGCCCACAATTGAGGAATTGGTCAAAGCAGTGGATGTGAACGTCGAGGATATCACAGAGTTGCGCGTGTTTAAGCTTAAGCATGCCGATCCGCAGGAAATGGCAGAGCTATTAACGAATCTGTTCCCAGACGAGACGACCACGCAATCGAGCCAAAGGGGCGGGTTCGGCAGGTTCTTCGCGTTCGGACCGCCAGGCATGCAACAGGCCGGCGCAGATACGAGCGAACGCATGCGCAAACAGGGCCGCGTAATCGCTGTAGCGGACCCGCGCACAGGCTCGGTGGTGGTTACCGCGTCGCGCGAGCTGATGAGGCAGATCGAGCGCATGATCGAAGAATTGGACGCCGACCCTGCGCGGAAACAAAAAGTGTTCGTGTTCGACGTTGAAAACACAGATCCGGCCCAAGTCCAGGCGATCCTCCAAAACCTGTTCTCGAGTCAGTCCGGGACCACAACCGGGACTCGTACCCAGACCCGGCAGACGACAGGCGGGAATCAATCGGGGACACGCCAGGGCCAGCAACAAGGCAGTACCGCTGGCAGCGGAACTTTTGGGGGCACTGGCGTCGGGACCGGCACCGGAATGCGTACCTCAACAGGCCGATAGTGTGGATTTAACTCGCTCAACTACTTAACCTAGACTGGGAGGAAACATGAAAGCGAAATATGCTGCACAACTTGCGTTTGCGCTTGGTGCGGTTGCGTTGATAACGGCTGCCGAACACGCTTTTGCGCAGCCTTTTGGCGCGCAGAGCGCAACCACGCGCAGGACTACGGCCTCGGCCAACTACCCGAGCCGCACATCTGTGGGCCAGGCCACGTTTTCCTACGACCCCGAAACACGGAAAATCATCGCTATCACCGACGATGAAACCGCGCAATACATCGGCCAGGTGATAGAAAACATAGACAGGCCAGCACCGCAGGTGCTGATTAAGGTCGTGTTTCTGGAAGTGACGCATAGCAAAAGCCTCGACCTCGGCGTCGAAGCCGCGGGACAGCGCAACATAGGCGAGGCAAAGGGCGCGGCTTCGCAAGCGTTCGGGATTTCAGGCCTCGCCAGTGCGGCGACGGGCATCACAACGAACATATTCGGCCAACCCATTTCGGGCTTCGCGCCTGTACCACCAGGCGCAGGCCTTTTCACCATCCTCGCGCAGGACTACCAGGCAACACTCCGCGCAATCGCGCAGGCGGGCAAGACGGAAATCCTTTCGCGCCCATCAATTCTGACGCGGAACAACCAACCGGCAACGATCAGTCTCGGCCAACAGGTGCCAATCATCACCGGCACGCGGTTCGATACGCTTGGCAACCAATACAACACGGTTGCTTACCAGCCGGTAGGCATTCAATTGACCGTGACGCCGTTTATCACGTCCGACGGCATGGTCGAAATGGTGATTACGCCCGAGACGTCAGAGTTGGCATCACGCGACCAGTGGGTGACCACGTCCAGCGGCCCGAGCGGGGTCATCACTTCGCCAGTTATCAACAACCGTTCCGCCGACACCGTTGTGGTCGTGCCGGACGGCCAGACGGTTATCATCGGCGGGTTGATGTCGAGGCAGAACCAGCGCGCCGAGCGCAAGTTACCGATACTTGGTGACATACCGCTCCTGGGCGCATTGTTTAGGCATCGCGTGGACGAGAACAAAAAGACCGAACTGTTGATTTTCCTCACGCCGCACATAGTAAGGCACCCGTCGGACCTGGTCGCACTAACTGAAAACGAGCGCGCGAATATGGGCACGCAACCGAAGTCGTTCTCGAAACGCGAAATGGACAGGTTCCTCGACAACATTTACGGTGACGTGCCAGGACCGAGTAACGCGCCGAAATGACACGATGCGCGGCCTGGACGCGGCACGCAGCCCCACGCAATTATGGGAAAGCGCGCGCACTTGGTTTACATAGCCCTGTTGATT
>JANWZY010000250.1 GCA_025061935.1 Verrucomicrobiia bacterium | reverse complement strand
GGTAACACGCTATGCCAATTTCGCGCGGCAGGTCAAGCTCGCCAGTCGGTAACTGCAGCCCGCATTTGATCCGTGTGCGTTCTTGGAATTGGCGTGCCTCGAACTTGAGCGCTTCTGCGAGTCCGAGTTTGTCGAGCAGCTCCGGGCGCAGTTCTGAACAGATGCGTTGTATAGTTTTTATCGCGGCGTCAACCAACTCGGAGGCAGAGACAATCTTTTCGAGTACTGCGTTTGTGCGTTTGCTTGGCCTGATATCTTCAAGCTCGCGCTCGACCCAGTGCAGGTCCATTTTAAGGCCCGTGAGGACTTGGCCTAGCTCGTCGTGCAACTCGCGTGCGATGCGACGACTTTCTTCTTCGCGCACTTCGTGCAGCCGCGCTGTCAGTGAGTGCAACGCCTCCTCGGCGCGCAGCCGATCGGTTATGTCCTGGCCAATGCTAAGGATTTCGACTATGCGTCCATGCTTGTCAGTCACGACCTTGTTCGTCCAGGCTATCCAGACGCGCTCGCCGTTGCGGCGCATGTTTTCGTTCACGTTACGTTCGAACGCGGTGGGATTGGCGCAAATTTTGTCCATTAACGTCCGCAAATCGCGCCCGCCGGTCTCGATCTCGGGCGTGATCGTGCCGACTACATGTTTGCCTAGAATTTCCTCTTGGGTGTAGCCGAAGAACCGCTGACCGTACTCGTTCAAAAACGTTACGCGGCCGTCGGGTGTCCAGCGCAAGATAATACTGTTGGCGTGTTCGACCAACTCGCGGTATTTCCGTTCGCTTTC
This sequence comes from Verrucomicrobiia bacterium, assembly GCA_025061935.1. Classification (GTDB taxonomy): domain Bacteria; phylum Verrucomicrobiota; class Verrucomicrobiia; order Limisphaerales; family DTLC01; genus DTLC01. Next base: position 3,455 of record JANWZY010000250.1, on the reverse strand, counting down.
GCGGAGCTGCTCCTCGATCTGTTTACGCTCGGTAATGTCATGCACCATGCCGATGGATCGGACGACCCTGCCAAAAGCGTCTTTGACGTGCGTACACTTTTCGTGCACGTGACGGATTTCACCCGTATCTTTTCGGACTATCCGGTGCTCGATTTCGTACATGCTCCTGCCCTCGCGCACCGAGCTGGTGTATGCTGCATGTACGGCTGCACGGTCATCCGGATGCACGCGTTCAAGGAACGCCTCATAGGTGGCTCCGAACTCTTGCGGTTCGAGCCCGAAGATACGGTAAACCTCGTCCGACCACGTGAGCACATTGGTTGTCAGGTCCAGTTCCCAACTGCCAAGGTGGGCTATGCTTTGCGCTTCCGCCAGCAGCGCCTGACTCCGCCGTAATGCCGTTTCTGCACGTTTGCGCTCGGTAATGTCCACCAGTGTACCCATTATCGCCGGCCGGTTCCGGTATTGGAACCTACCACCGTGGCTTTCGAGATAAATCACTGTACCGTCCTTGCGCAGGCCGCGGAACTCGTACCGGACCGAGGGCAAGCCCTCGGCGATCCGCCTGTGGATGTTTTCTACTACCATTGGGCGGTCGTCTGGATGCGTCAAGTCCAGCGGACTTAATTTGCCGATTATTTCCTCGGGGGTGTATCCGAAGAACGCCGCCAGTGCGGGGTTCACATACACAAACTCGTTGTCCTGGAACAAATAGATGCCGACCAGCGAGGATTCCGCCAGCAGCCGGAACCTTTCCTCGCTTTCGCGTAGCGCAGCTTCTGCGCGCTTACGCTCCGTTATGTCCCTGACAATGGCCCACATCCCGGCCGGCTGGCCTGATGCATCGCGGATGAGAAACGCGCGCAACTCGACTGGGAAGATAGTACCGTCCTTTTTTTGGTACTCCTTCTCGTAAACGTCTGAATAGCCCCGCTGCAGAATTTGTTCCTCGACAATTCTAGCCTCGAAAGCGTGCCACCGCGCCGGTGTCAGGTCCATGTATGTCAGTTGCCGAAGCTCGTCCTCAGCGTATCCGAGCATTTCGCGGTACACCGAATTGAATTCGCGGATGCGCCCGTCCATGCTTGTGCTAACGAACGCATCCATCATGCTTTCGTACAGGCGCCGGTACCGTTCCTCGCTTTCGCGCAGTGCAAGCTCGGCACGTTTGCGTTCGGTGATGTCCAGTGCCGTAGCCAGTCCGGCAGGCTGACCGCCAAACATGATTCTGCCTGCACTGAAATCGATCCATCGCTCTTCGCCGTTTTTTGTGATGATCTTGAATTCGTACCTGTCGGGCACCGGCTCGCCCCGCTGCCTGGCGAGTCCGCGTTGGCGCACAAGCTCGCGGTGGTCGGGGTGCACGATGGCCCAAAAGTCCATGTTTAGTGCCTCGTCTTTCGAGTATCCCGTTAGCCGCTCAGCCGCCGGATTGACAAAAACAAACTTGTTTCCCTGATAGGCCACAATGGCAGCTGCGGTCGTTTCCGTCAGCGCGCGGAACTTAGCTTCGCTTTCGGCCAAGGCAGCCTCGGCGCGCTTGCGCTCGGTCACGTCGCGAACCACTGCAAGAATAAGCGTCTCTGGTCCAATCTCGGTCCGGTTCAAGCTTACCTCTGCTATGAATTTGGTTCCGTCGGGCCGGCAATGCTCCCATTCGAAGAACTGTGGGCCTTGCGCGTAAGCTGCCCGGATTTTTTCGAGCGCTTTTTCTTCCGAGGGTCTGCCGTCCGGTTGTGTAGGCGGCGAGAAGTCAAACGGCCGTGCGCCGATCAGCTTTTCGCGCGGACAACCGAACATCTCGGCCGCGCGCGCATTGCAGTCCACAAACCTGTCTTCACGCATCAGGAAAATGGCGTCATTCGCCGTCTCGAACAGCGTTCGATATTTCTGCTCACTTTGGCGTAGTGCTTCGGCATGTCGCCTTAGCTGTAATGTGAGCTTGTATTGACGGCGTATCGCCCATATGGTGACCCCCAGCGCGATGCTTAAGCCAACCGCAACTGCGCCCAGTACCTCTTCTTTTGTGTATTGGCGCGGAGTGACAAACCCGAACCACTTTTGATACAGCTCTTCAATCTTGCCCGTGCGGATCAAGACCGCCAATCCCTCGTTCACTTGTGCAAGGAGGTCGTGTTTACTTTTGCGCACGGCGATGCAGCAGGGCATTTCGTAATCGCGAAGCTTGATGTTTAATGGGCGGATGTTCTTGAGATTCCGGTACCGCGCGATGGCAAGCCCGGTCAGCCGCGCTGCGAATGTAGCGTCTGCTTCGCCACTGTTTATCATCGCAAGCGCGCGTTCTGCAGACTCGACATATGTTATGTTCGCCTCCAACCCTGCGTCCTTGAAAAGCCGCTCGCCGATGCTGCCCCGATGTACGACAAGGCGCCTGCCTTTCAGCTCCGTCAACGAGTGAATCGGCCCGAGACGCTTATGGCCGAAAAATTGGCCCGTCATGGTTATGTAGGGCACGGAGAATTCCGCAAAATCCTCGCGCTCGGGTGAGTGCACAAGATTCGGGAATAAGTCAATTCTACCGTCCTCGAACAGCTCCAGAATCTCTTCCGTCGTCCCCACCACCTGTTTGAACCGCAGGCCCGTTACAAGCTCGATCTCGCGTACAAGGTCGTAAGCGAAACCCTTCACCTGTCCGTCTTTGTCACGGAACGAGAACGGGTAATTGTCAACCACCACTCCCACCAGGATTGGCGCATTGGTGTACGGCTCTGAGGCCGCGGCATGTGCAAACGCGATCTGTTTTGCGGCCAACAATGCGAAAGCCACTGGCAATAAGAATGGCAAAGCCCGTGCCCGCCACCGTGGCAAACCCACTTTTGGTTTGAGCGCATCATCGAGCGAAGGTGAAATCGCTGCGCCTCCGGATATGGGGGTGGCTAACGCATCGGATACCCCCAACTTTGCTTCCATTGCACAGCGTACAGGTTGGACCGCAGTACTGGTTCCACGCACGCTCAACCGTACCCGGAATTTTTTGAAAAACCTGAGCTTCGAGTAGATGCCAAAAAATTTATGCCCCCCGGCGCGCCTTGCGGCTGAGAACGCCCGCTCGTCTGAGTTGCGCGTGTACATCGCAACCGTTTTTCAAACGGCCTGATTCATTCTGACTGCTTTCGCTGCCAGGTCAAGCTCTAAATTGCGAACCCGGTCCTGCCGGTGCTGCTGGGCCATTCGGTGCACAGCCGCCTTTTCAGAGCGCCCGCAATTGGTTCTTGCATTAGTTCCCCTCAGCGTGTGTACGGGCACCCGTTCTCGCGGATTCGTTCGGGTCGCCCCACTCGTTGGTGCCATAAAAAAGCAATTGAATCAGCCAACGGCCTGGACACTATCTTCATGTTGACGAGCGCGCTTTTGTTGAATCCGCCCGGGTTTGACGGGTTTGACGGCGCTGCAGGCTCGCGTTACCAGGCGCGCCGCGAGATAACCAGCTTTTG
>JANWZY010000024.1 GCA_025061935.1 Verrucomicrobiia bacterium | reverse complement strand
GCATCCAATCGAGCGACCAGTGTGATGTCCGGTCCCAAACCCTGAAAAACATCACTTTGCACAGAGTTTTTCGATGCGGGGCCGGTTGTCCCGAGGTGCCGGCCCCCGCGTTCAGGATGGCAGTGGGTTACAAACTCCACGAGCGTGCCGCCGACTACAGCCTAGGCTTGACTAGGCCCCTCACACCAATACACGCGCGCCGGATTTGCGCCCGATAGAGAATGAAACGGTTGACATTCGGAGGCCTTTTCCCACACAAAGTTAGCGCGGCCTGCTAGTAGCCCCGGACAGATGCAGGCACCTGATCCGTGGAAGCAAGCCTGGCTCGGCCCGGGCGCGGCAGCGCGCACACGCCAGAAATTGGCATTATGAATATCGGCGTGTCCATTATCGAAGACGACTGTGCTACCCGGCAGATATTAGCCGAGTGGGTGCGGCACGCCGACGGGTTCAGGTGCATCAGCGAGCACAGCTCCGCCGAAACAGCACTCGAGCAGTTGCCGAAGGAACGCCCGGATGTCGTAATGGTGGACATAAACCTGCCGGGCATTAGTGGCATCGAGTGTGTGCGCCGACTCAAGCCGGTCATGCCCGATACACAGTTCGTCATGCTGACGGTTTATGAGGATACGCACCACATTTTCAACGCGCTCGCTGCCGGTGCGACCGGGTACCTGTTGAAACAGACGCCGCGCGACGAGTTACTAGCTGCGCTCAGGGACGTGCATGCCGGCGGGTCGCCCATGTCCAGCAGCATAGCGCGCCAGGTCGTCAAATCGTTCCACCAAGCGCATCCTGGGGTGCAGCACCCGGTCGAGCTGTCGCCGCGCGAACGGCAGGTGCTGGAGCTGCTCGCGGGCGGGTACTTGTACAAAGAAATTGCGGATACCCTGCATATTAGTGTGCCGACCGTTAACACCTACATCCGCCGAATTTACGAAAAGTTGCACGTGCACTCGCGGTCACAGGCCGTGGCCAAGGTCTCGCTTTGGGCCAGTCCGCCCGGCCCAGCCAAAGCGTAGAAACTCTCCGGGTGAAAGCATGCATGCCTAGCGGCGCGCCGGCGGCCTGCGCCTCGAACCGGCGCGAACGCGAAGCGTAGCCCCCCGGCCAGTCCCAGCTCGGTTACACGACTGCGCTGCGGCGCGCTGCCCGTGCACACATCCATGAAACTCTGCTTGCAAAATTGTCGCAGTTCACCGAGGTTCTTACACTCGGTTTTGCCTGTTTCGCAGCTAAGACCATGTTCGTGCTGATCGTGCTAGGTGCGGCAGTGACCGGCTACCTGCTGGCAAGCAGGTTCTATGGCCGGTTTCTCGAGCGCCAATTCGACGTATCCGAGGCTCAACCCACACCCGCGGTAAAATTCAATGACGGATTGGACTACGTGCCTGCCAAGCCGTATGTGCTGTTTGCCCACCATTTTGCTGCCATAGCCGGCGCCGGGCCGATTGTAGGCCCGACGCTTGCGGCCGCATACGGTGTGGTGCCAGGTCTTGTTTGGGTTATCCTGGGCGCCATGCTCATAGGGGGTGTGCACGATATGTCCGCGCTCCTGGTTTCTGTGCGCGAGCGCGGCCGTTCGATTGCCGAGGTCGCGCGCATCGTGCTGGGTAAGACAGGATTCGGAGTAATGATCGGCTTCCTCCTAGTGGCGCTGTTCATGGTCACGGCGACTTTTTTAAACCTGAGCGTCGTAGCGCTGACGAGCACATACCCGGCAGAGAAGGTGGGGCTGACGCCGCCCCCACAGGAAGTGCTTAGATCGGTCGCAGAGCAGCATCCGGACAAAAAATTCGTGCCGTACCGCGTGCACCCGTGGATGCCGTCCGTTATATCCCTGGACGAGCGCGGCGGCGGTCGCGCGCCGCACCATACAGCGCCAGCAGACGACGCGGCGCCGAAGCAATACAGTTTGTTGGCCAGAATTGGCGGGATCGCCTCGACCAGCGTGCTGTTTATCACTGCATGTGCGCCGATCCTGGGGTGGCTGATCTACCGCCGGAACTTCCCGGCCAAGCTCGCGTATCCGGTAGCGACTGTACTGTGCTTTGTGTCCGTCCTGCTGGGGATGAAACATCCGGTCGTGGTCTCACCTGAGACGTGGCGTTTGTGGATGACGATCTACGTGATATGCATTTCGACCCTGCCGGTTTGGATGCTGCTCATGCCGCGCGACTTCGTGAACGTGCAAATCCTTTATGCGGGGGTTTTCGGGGTGTTCACGGCTTTGGCTCTTACGGCCTTCGGCGCGACTGTACTCGGCCACCAACCGACCACGGGTTACGACACACCTCTTTTCGACGTGGCGACCGGGCTGCAGCACGTCGGGCTGCTCTGGCCTATGATGTTGATCACTGTCTCGTGCGGCGCCATTTCCGGGTTCCACTGTCTGGTCTCGACCGGTACAACTGCAAAACAGTTGGCGAGCGAGACGCACGCGCGCCGCGTCGGGTACAATGCGATGTTGTTGGAGTCGTTGCTTGCAGTCACAGTTTTCTTGACTCTGTACGTCGGGCTTGCGCGCAAAGAGTACATGGCAATTGTGTACGGCGAGCAGAATCCTGTGCTAGCTGTTGCGCTGGCGGTTGGGAACCTGCTGCATGGCGCGTTTGGTACACCGGTCTGGATCGGCACGGTCTTCGGCATACTACTGCTGGAAGGGTTTGTCGTGACCACGCTCGATGTGGCAGTGCGGCTGAACCGATACCTGCTGGAGGAGCTGTGGAAAATCGTTTTCGATCGGCCACCGCGCATATTTCTGAATCCGCTGTTCAACACGCTCATAGCGGTGGCCGGGATGTACGCCTTGAGCCGGTGGAACGTGCTGCAAATGCTCTGGCGCGTGTTCGGATCGGCCAATCAGATGATGGCTGCGATGACGCTCCTAGTTGTGTCGGTTTGGCTGCGCGCGCACGGCCGGCGGTACTTTTTCACGCTGATCCCGTCAATCTTCATGTTTCTGACCACGTTCGCTTCAACCGCGATTAATCTGCGTCAGAACCTGCTTGCCGGGAACTGGCCCCTCGCCCTGGCCTGCGTGATCCTGTTCGGCCTGGCCATAACCACGGTACTGCTGGGCGTGCGCGCCATGCGCCAACAGGTGCCGAACGACGCGCGCGCATTGGGGGACGTGGGCAAAAGTTGAAAACCGGTATGCTTGCAATAATGGTGCTGGGCTACTTGCACCTTGCGTCCGCGCCGATGGGCCAGCGCCCTGTTCCCTAACAATTTTTGCAGGATTTGAGCTATCGGATCGGCGGCCGCTGCGGTTAAATTAACTCCGGCATGACCGACGAACCGGTGGAGCTGCCCATTGACGGCGTACTCGACCTGCACGCGTTCGATCCGCGTGAAGTCAAAGACTTGGTATGGGCTTACATCGAGGAATGCCAAAAACGTGGCATCTTGCATGTCCGGATCGTTCATGGCAAGGGCACGGGCACTTTGCGTCGCACCGTACATGCGCTTTTGGCGCGGCATCCGGCGGTGATCTCGTTCACACTCGACTTTCCCGAGTACGGTGGTTGGGGCGCGACGCTGGTGCGGCTGAAGCCGGTCAGCCGGACTGCCGCCTGACCAAGCTGCGCAAGTCGGCTTGGAACTACCTGTTTTCGGATGGCATATTAAGCGGCGTACCGGCTAGCGGCGGGGCAAGCTTGCGCACATCGATTCCGAAGCGGCTGAGGATCGTGGGAGCTATGTCTGCGCGGTCCCCGTCCCGGCTGACCTGGGGGTCGTTGGTGACAAGGAAAACGCGCGTGGCCCTCCGATGCGTTTTTTTGGCCTCGTCGAAGCCGTGGTCGGCCGTGACATAAACGTAAGTGCGCGCCCATAACCCGAGCTGCTTGAGTTTGGCGATAATCCGGCCTGTGCATGCGTCGGTCGCCATAAGCGCGGCTTTGTACTCGGGCGAGTTCTCACCGTACGTGTGTCCGGTGGCGTCCGGCTCAGCAAAGTGCACAAACAAAAACAGGCGTTTGCCCTTGTGCTGTTCGATCAGTTCGAGTGCCTTTGCAGTTACACTTTCGTTTGAGCCGAGTCCGAAAACCCATTGATCACACGCATCCCGCATGTGAAGCCATGGTGAGCCGGGATAAACGCGGTACTTGATCCCGCCCTCCTCCACAATTTTCGCGCCGTAAATGCGCTCGGGCACGGGCTCGTCATGACCGTGCGCCGTCGCGCTGGGCGCGGCATTCCAAGGTTCGCCCGTGGCAGACTCACTTATGGGTACTTTGAACGGCGGATGTACCCTGCCGATTGTGTGCTCCTTGGCAATCACGGCAAGCGTGACGATTCGATCGCCAAACTGCTCCTTGAGGCGTTCGAACAAGCTCAATCCCTGCGGGATAGGCCCAAACCGCTCGTTCGACCAGGCGCTTGTGACTTCAGGATCGTAACCGGTTAGGATTTGTGCCCAGCCGGCGGTGCTATCGGTGCCGCCGCGGATATCAATCTTGCGGAAACTGCCCGCACCAGCCAATGCTGACAGGGCGGGTAATTCGCCATTTGCCATGCACTCGCTGACGCGCTCGCGCGCTGCGCCGTCCCAACCGATCAATACCACGTTGCACGGCGGCTCGAGCGCAGTGGAGCTTGTGTTAGAGCCGGTCGCGCAACCGAACAATGCCAGCGTCGCCGCGGCGCACAACGTTCGGAGGAATAACTTGATACTCATGCGGCTGTGGGACCTGCGTGCAGGGAGTTATTGCAGCGTTTGTTTTGGCGGACTTACGGCAATATTCCAATTTTTGTACTTCAACTGGTGCGCGCGAGAGGACTCGAACCTCCACCCCTTTCGGGACCAGATCCTAAGTCTGGCGCGTCTGCCATTCCGCCACGCGCGCGTCCGCTTTTAACATGCACACGGCACGGTCGGTACTCAAGCGGGAATTGCACTCGCCAGAGTGGAGAATGCAGTTTCATCCGTTTCGGGCTGCTGTTCTGCATCCGCTTTGAATGCGCGCCGGTGCCGTGCCTGGGGCAAGCTACTCTTTGAGCAGGATTAAGCTCATCAGGCGTCCTGGTTGCCGATCAAATGAGCCATTTTAACCCACCACTTGCATGGCGGGCTACGGTCTGCCGCGCCTACGGCGCTTCCCATTATTGCTTGGCGAGCGTTCTAGCTCGGTAAGTTTCCGCCGAGGTCGCCGGGGTAGCGCTCAGGTTGCCGTTACGGAGGGTGAGAAACTGCGCGCAGGCCAAAGCGACAATAGGCCGATACAAGCCATCAAGGCTCAAGAACAACAGCCGCCGTGCCGCTTGTGCGCGCGAAGTCGAAAATCCCGCATAAGTCTCAGCGCGCACGATAGAAAGCAAAGGCACCTCGGTTGAGCAGCGCCTTCGACACGCGCAGTTACGCGCACGCAGGCTCGAAGCCCGGCATGACGCCGGAACAATAGCCCACTGTCCCAATGGTAGGTTGGCAAGTTCACGGGACCAGAAACTGGGTTCCGTTTCAGGACGCAAGACCGAAAAGCGTGCGTGAGACCGTTACCGGTAGCTGTGGCCAAGTTGCGACGGCTGCCCCGACCCGGCCCATGCGGCCTTTTCGTCACTGCGGTGCGCACTCCGACAACCACGGTGCGAGCACATATTTGCGCCCGTACCTGCAATTGGCGCGGGTGAGATGATGATGAGAGCGCCTTTGAATCATTGACCCGGAGCAGCAACCGTTGGACAGGCTCAAACGGGCGTACCCTGCAGGCATTCAGCGCGTGCACGGAAGCAGAAAAACTCTTGGCAACAAATGCGGCTCAGGCACCTTTTTAAGCATGCGGTGTGTCGTGACAGCGGGACCGACGTTCGAGCCGCTCGATCAAGTCCGGCGGCTTACCAACTTTTCGACCGGCCGGCTCGGGACGGAACTGGCGCGGTACCTCGCGGCGCGTGGACACGATGTAACGCTGCTGATCGGGCAGCAGGCCGGCGCACAGGTGCGGCTTGCGCAAGCGGCAGCGCAGTTGGGCGAGCACCGGATCCAGCGGGTAGAAATTTTCAGCACCACGAGTGATCTGAGTGCGAAACTTGCTGCTCTGGCCTCCGAGCCGATTGCTGCCGTGTTCCACGCTGCAGCAGTCAGCGACTTCGCGTTCGGGAAGGTATGGGTCCGTACGCCGGAGGGGGAATTCATCGAGGCGCGGCGCGACAAGATACCAACTGAGCTTGGTACGGTGCTGGCCGAGCTTGTGCCGACGCCGAAGCTCATCGCCAGACTCCGCGAATGGTTCCCAAATGCGCGGCTGGTCGGCTGGAAGTACGAGGTCGAAGGCACGCGCGCCGAAGCACTCAAGCGTGCGAAACAGCAGATTGACGAATGCCGCACTGATGCGTGCGTCGCGAACGGTCCGGCCTACGGCGCAGGATTCGGTCTAGTCCTGGCGACCGGCCAGGTCGCGCATTTACCCGGCGAGTCGGAATTGTTCGAGCGGCTTGAATTCTTAATTCGGACTTGAGTCGGGTTGCCCGGCGGACGCACTCGTGCCTGATCAAAGCTCGAATTTGCGCAGAGCGCGCAGCCCGAGCTTCATCGGTAACCACCCCACCACCAGCGACAGCACTGCAAACGCACTGAGGTTGATCACGATTCGCTTTGCAGATGCGGTGTGCGGCATCAGTTCCGGCGACGCAAACGCGATCAACAGGATCGAGCCGAGAATGTAAAGGAAACTCAGCACGAGGCAAAACGTGCCTCCGAAGCCGCTCACAATTTTACTCGGGTTGTTCTCCTTGAAATTCGGGTACAGCACGCCCGTGCCCACGGCGAGGCCAGTAAGCGCGAAGGTCATCACAGTGACGACTGCACTGAAGAAAGCCAGTCGCGCGGCCGGCATTCTGAGCATGTAACATGAGAGCAAGGTCAGGCCCAGGGTCAACACGAGTGCTGCTGAGCCGGCGAGCCAAAACTTGATCCGCACGACCCGTTCGAGGCCGAGCGGCGCAAGCCCGATTATCCACAAGCTCCGGCCTTCAAGCGAAAACTGCGGATATACGAAGCGGGTCGTCACAGTCGCAAGGCTCAGCGCGCACGCTGCCAGGTTCAAGTGCGAGACCAACCCTACCCAAAACGGGTTCTCGAGCTGTTGCGTGAAATGACGCAAGTTCAGCACGTACACGCCTAGAAGCCCGAACAGCAGAACCGTCTGTCCCCACTGCGTGGTATCGCGCCAGAATGTACGCATGTCCTTCACAATTACCGCGCGCGTATCCGGCGGCAACCATCGCAACAACGCCACAACAGCTTCGAGCCCTCTGGCGCCCCGTGGAACCGCAGTTGCGCGGCTGCGGACCGATTCCAGCGCCCAATGCCAGAACCGCGCCGGCGCCGGCCGGCTCTGCACTGCCGAAGCGGCTTCGTAGAAAGGCCGGCCCAGCCGCGTGCCTGCGAGCAGGCCGAAAAAGCTCGCATAGCTCAGGAGCACGAGCATAAAAAACGCTGCGGGCTTCATCGCGCCTTCGGCCCAGAACAATATGCCGTTGGCCAGCCAATAACTAGGCAGGAACGGGAACTGTGCGAACCGCGTCTTACCCAGCAACTGGTTGAGCACGGGGGTAACCTGCGTCTCGAGGCTCTCCTCGGTCACGGGTACGGCTTTCCACCAGGCGACGCCGTACGCTACGAGCGCAAGCAGACACGCAGCAGCAATGAGCTGCAGCGTTTTGCGGTCGAAGTACCGCGCAAGTAGGATCGCGCCCCATGCGCCTGCCGCGCCGGGCAACACGATGAACAACCCGAGCAGCAGAATCACGAACGGATAAAAATGCCACGGCACTTCATTCGTCACTCCGTATGCGACCAGCAACGGCGAAACAAGGAAAAGGAACGCCCACGAGGCTAGCAGTACCGACTCGATAAATTTCCATCTGAAAACGGTCTCTACCGGCACGGGCGCAGTAAGCAGGAACAGCGCTTCGCGGTTCCGGAACAAGTTTGTGTAGCTCACCACCAGATTGCTGAGCAGTAACAGCGCGAACAGCAGCGCGAACAACAGGTACAACAGGCGCTCGATCAGCGCCCCGCCCAATCCGGGAAACGCGTTCAAGAACCGGAACGCCTTGTAAAAAAGCCCGTAGGTAAGCACAGCATATCCGGCAATGAACCCGAAAATCAGGGCTACAAGAAGCCGCGATTGCTCACGCACAGACTTGAGCCTGCGCCACGCTTGCAGAAGGTTCACTCTCACCAGGAGTGCAAGCGGCGCGGCGCGGCGCACTACGCTCGACGTTCTGAAAGTCACAGCGGGCGAACTTTAGCCGCCACGCCTGCATCAATCAATTCTTGAACCCGCCGAAGCAAATCGGACCAGATCATTGAAACTCGCAAAAGTCAGCGGCTCGCCTCAGCAACACCTGGCTTCAGCCGACGAAACGCCGGCACCGGCGCGCCAAGCTGTTTGAAACCGCTTGCGACTGCCTATGTTCTTGAAACCCGAATGAAGCCGGGTACCGACCGAACTAGCATGAGTAGTCTTTCAGGTTTGCGCGGGCTTCAATAGCCGTTTCCGCAAAAACGCACTTGCCAAGAGCCGCACCGATGCTTTAATTAAACCGTAGCGGTGCGCATATGGCGGAATTGGCAGACGCGCTGCTTTGAGGTGGCAGTGGGGCAACCCGTGCAGGTTCGAGTCCTGCTATGCGCACCAATTCCCTAAAATTCCAAAATTGCCGAATTTTGCCTCTGGCCGTGCAATTCCACCGAAAGGTTAAAACGCACGTTGCACATCAAACCAGACCTGACCCTCGCGGTAATCAAACCCTAAGTTCAACCTGCTAGGATACGTCTGATCGAGTGGTCCAGAGCAAAGCGCGGATACGCTATGCCGGCGGACGCCTTTGTGACTCCGGCACCGGTAAGTGCGTTATTGCACACCGAAGGAGTAGCACGCTTCGACTCGTGTCATTTGGCCTCTGGACCAGCCTCCACAAAGGCTGATTTGGGCGAATCGAGTGCTGCCAATCTCGTATGATTAGGGGGTTGCCCGATTTGTTCACATCTAATGCGGCCGCGCGGCGTGAAGAGACGGAACCGGCTTAGCGCAGGCAAGTTTGGCCGACACCATGCAAAACACTTGCGGCCGCGCAATGATTGTTGCTGGCGGGATCCGCCCACGCTAAGCTGCGCGCGGCTGGCCGCGATCGAATCGCCTGCTCGAGTGCGGGCACGAGCCAGCAGTTTTGCACCATGACTGCCGAGGCAAACGCATTGCCGATCGAGCTGCTCCGTCGCACGTCGCGGTCTTTCTATTTGACGTTGCGCGTGTTGCCAGAAGCGGTCCGGCACCAGATCGGGATCGCGTATCTGCTCGCGCGCACAGCGGACACGATCGCTGACACCGAGCTCCTGCCGGCCCGGCGCCGGCTCGAGGCGCTCCGCGCGCTGCGCGAGCGTATCGTAGGCAGGTCGGACGCGCCAATCGCGTTTAGTGAGTTTGCCACGCGCGCCGGGACCGAAGCGGAACGCGCGCTGCTGGAACAAGCTGAAGCGAGTCTGGCATTGTTAGGGCGGTTATCGCCATCGGATCTGAAACTGGTGCGATGGGTCCTAGATATCATCATAACCGGACAGGAACGCGACCTGACATTTTTCGGGCCGGGGGGCAACGCACAACCGACACAGGTTAAAGCGCTCCGGGACGATGGCGAGCTCGACGACTACACGTACCGGGTAGCCGGGTGTGTAGGTGAGTTTTGGACAAAGCTCTGTCGGGCGCACCTTTTCCCTGAAGCACAGCTTGACGACGAAAAATTGCTGGCTGACGGGGTGCGGTACGGCAGAGGGTTACAGCTTGTTAATGTGCTGCGCGATTTAGCAGCCGACCTGCGCCGGGGCCGCTGTTACCTGCCGGCCACCAGGCTTGCAGACGCGGGGCTTGACGCGGCGAGTCTGCTTGAACCTGCTAACGAGCAAAAGCTGCGCCCGATTTACAATTCTTATCTTGCGCGCGCGGCGGCGTTGCTGGACTCAGGCTGGGCCTACACAAATGCACTGCCGCGCCGTCAGGTCCGGCTCAGACTGGCTTGTTCATGGCCAATTTTAATCGGGCTGAAAACGCTCGGGCGGTTGCGAACCAGCCCTGTGCTCGATCCTGCGTACCGTGTGAAGGTCAGCCGTGCGGAGGTTTACCGCACACTGGTTTTGACCATCGTGTGCTATCCATTTCCGGGACTGTGGACACAGTTGTACCGCGCGGCTGCCGCGCCGGTTCGCACAGCCTGAAGCCGCTGAACGCGAAGGCGTCGCCCACACCTGTTTGGAGCTTTTTTGCCTGTGCCGAATGATTTCTTCCAACGGGCGCCAGGTTTTTTGCGGACGTGTGCCTTTACCACAACTCGACCGCGCCGCGTGCGCCCGGGAATTCGTCCGGTTCAAGCGGTGCACCGGGCTGCATAAACGAGGGCACGAGCGGTCTGGGCTGATATTGGGGTTTGAGCCGGCCCGATGCGTCACAGAATTGGCTGCGCCACTGGCGGTATTGATCGAGCAGCTCGGCGAACTCTGCCCGAGTGGACACTTGCACTACGCGCTTGTTGAAAAAGCTGTTGGGGCCGAACCGTTTGGCGTACAGCGGCGCTATCTTGCGGAACATCCGGCACGCTAGCGGCTCGCCGAACTGCTCGATCATTAGCTCGAGGTGTTTGCGCATGAACTCGACGCGTTGCTCGAATTCAGGTTCAGGCAGCAACTCGCCGGTGTCTAGGTAATGCCGCGTCTGCATGAAAATCCACGGGTTGTAAAACGCGCCGCGGCCAATGCTGACGCCGGCGCAACCTGTTTGTTCCATCATAAACTTAGCTGCTTCCGGCGTGGTTACGTCGCCATTGCCAATCACCGGGATGGACTTGACCGCTTCGACCACGGCGCGAATGCCGGCGAGGTTAACAATGCCCCCGAAGCCTTGTGCGCGCGTGCGGCCATGCACGAACACTGCTGCCACGCCCACATCTTCGAGCGCGCGCGCAAGCTCGGGCGCCGTAATGTTCTGATCGTCCCAGCCGAGCCGCATTTTCGCTGTCACGGGGATTTTGACGGCCTCGACCATGGCTTTGACCATGCCAGCAGCTTTATTAAGTTGCGTGAGCAGGGCCGCACCGGCGCCCACGCGGCATACTTTGCGCACCGGGCAGCCCATGTTCACGTCCACGACGTCGGCGCCGAGCGACTCGGCCAATGCCGCCGCATCGCGCATTTCTTCAGGCTTGCCGCCGAACAATTGGATCGCCAGCGGACGGTCTGCGGGTTGCGACTGGACCAATCTGAGCGCCTTCGGGTTTCTCTCGAGCAGCGACCGCGCGTTCACAAGCTCAGTAGTGGCCATGCCCAGCCCACCAAGCTGCCGGATAAGCACGCGGAAGGCGAGGTTCGTGTACCCCGCTAGCGGCGCGAGGAATAGATTCGATTCAAGCTGTACCGAGCCGATACGCATGGTCGGGCATCAGTAGATGCGATTGCACATGCCTGATTCAATCGAAAACGGACTGATGAGCACGCCAGCAGGCATACGCGCTTTGCGCCGGCGCATGGCAAGCGATGCCGTGCGTGAGACTGCAGCCGGGGTATCGGAAAAAGTTCGAATGCACATCAGCCGGGCACAAGTTTTGAGTTTGCAGTTTCCAGCCGCGCGCGTATAACGCAGCCATGCGCTTCGACAAGCCCATAGACGGCACCACACGGTTTTGCGCCGTGATTGGGCACCCGATTGCGCATACTGCGTCTCCTGCAATGCAAAACGCAGGCATCGCGGCGCTCGGGCTGAACTGGCGTTACCTCGCACTCGATGTGCATCCGAGCGACCTACGCGCAGCAATAGAGGGCGCGCGCGCGATGAAGTTCGTCGGGTTGAATCTGACCGTGCCGCACAAAGTTTTGGCCATGCAGATGGTGGACGAGTTGGATGAATCAGCACGGTGCTGGGGCGCAGTGAACACGATCCGGTTCGAGGCCAAAGATGCAAATGGCGACTGGGTGCCTGTGCATCAAGCGCATGCGGCGACGGCGTCCGAGCTCCGAGCGCGTGGATTCAACACTGACGCGGACGCGTTTATTCGGGCAGTACGCGAGGAGCTGCAAACCGAGTTTACCGGTGCGCGTGTGCTTGTGGTCGGAGTAGGTGGTGCGGGCCAAGTAGCAGCGTTGCGGCTTGCCGCCGAGGGCGTCACGGAGTTGTTTCTGGTGGACGCGGTCCCGGGCAGGGCCGAAGCGGTAGCGGCGGAGTTGCGCCGGCGTTACCCGCAAGTTAGCGTTCATGTCGGGTTCCCGCGGACCAGCATCGAGCTGCTTGTTCATGCCACGCCGCTCGGGTGGAAGCCTGAGGATCCGTTGCCGTTTTCCGAAACGGAGTTTTCACTTGGCCGTGCGCGCGCTGTTTACGACATGGTGTATCGTCCGGCGGAAACCAAGCTGATGCGGGTGGCTAAAGCGGCGGGGTGCCGCGTCGCTAACGGGCTGGGCATGTTGTTGTACCAGGGTGCGCGCGCACTTGAGCTGTGGAGCGGATTGCCCGCGCCGGTGGAGGTGATGCGGCGCGCGCTGGAACAGAACGTTTATGGGAGCTGAGCAACTTGCGCCGGCGCGTGGCCTAGCCCTTGTGCCGTTTCATTTCTGGTCGGCTATGTTTTTTGCGCTCGGCTGCGTGGCGGGCAGCTTCCTTAACGTGTGCATCTACCGGCTGCCGCGCGGGCTGAGCATCGTCTGGCCGCCGTCGCATTGTACCTCGTGCCAGTACACGATCCCGTGGTATTTAAACATTCCGCTGATAAGCTGGTTGGTCCTGCGCGGCCGGTGCCGTAACTGCGCGGCGCCGATATCCATCCGGTATTTCGCAGTCGAGCTGCTCACCGGATTGGCATTCATGTTGAGCTGGGTCATGTACGGGCGCCAATCGGTGTGGCTTGTGATCGTGTACTGCGTCGTGCTCTCGGGCCTAATCGTGGCGTCGTTCATAGACATCGAGCACTTGATAATTCCCGACGTGATTACATTGGGCGGCGCGTGCCTTGGTATCGCTTGCTCGATTTTGGAGCCTACTCGGTGCCGCGTTCGGCGCGGGGGTGATACTGGCCATACTGCATTTTGGGAAGCTTGTGTTTGGTCGCGAGCGCATTCGTCTGCCGCCTGACACGAAAGTTGTGTTCACAGAGACGGCGCTGGTGTTGCCGAACAGGGTTATCCCGTATGAGGAGGTTTTTTACCGCAGCACTGACACGATTGTGTTGCACGCGCGGCGCGCTGAACTGATAGACCGATGCTACTGGGACGTGGACATACGGCTCAACCCAACGGTGCTTCAGATTGGTACCGAACAGTTGAATCCCGAAGAGGTATCGCACATGGAAGTCGTGGCGAACGAGCTTGTGCTGCCGCGCGAAGCGATGGGGTTCGGCGACGTAAAATTTATGGCTGCGATCGGGTCGTTTATTGGCTGGCACGGGGTCGCGTTTGTGCTCATGTTCAGTTCGTTAATCGGTGCGGCGCTGGGCGTGGGCCTTGTGGCCGCGGGCAAACGCGCATGGTCGAGCCGCATGCCGTACGGCCCGTTCATTGCTATGGCGACCGCGGTCTGGATTTTCGGCGGGCGCGACTGGTTGCACATGATTTTCGGTCTGTAACGGCTCAGCGGCTGAGGGTTATGACCACACACGGACCGGGCACAGGAAAGTATTCGGACGGGCGGCTCGAGCGTACGCTTGCCTTGCTCGGGGTGGGGTTGCTCGCAGCCGGATGTTTCATCGTGTTGCGCCCGTTTGTTTCCGCGCTGTTGTGGTCGGTCGTGTTGTGTTTTTCTACCTGGCCGGTGTACGAACGTGTGTTGAAGGCTGTTCGTGGCAGGCGCACCCTTGCCGCGTTGCTGATGACGTTGGGATTGGTTGTCGTGTTGTTGGTGCCGTTTTTTGTGGTCGGGGTCACCCTGGCCGACAATGTGAAACAGTTCACGACGGCCACAAAAAGCTGGATCGAGTCAGGGCCGCCCGATCCACCGAACTGGCTCGTTGACGTGCCCGTGCTCGGCCCGAAAGTGTTCGAGTACTGGCAAGGGGTGGCGCACGACAGTGCCAAGCTGTTTGACGGACTGAAACGGTTTATCGAGCCGGCTGGCGCGTGGCTGTTGAAACTCGGCCTAATGCTCGGGCGCGGGTTGCTTCAGATCGGGCTGAGCTTAATCGTGGCATTTTTCCTGTTCAGGGACGGGCACCAAGCTGCTGAATGGGTCAAGCTAAGCGTCGAGCGTGTGGGCGGCGCGCTGGGGAGGCATTTGCTGGATGTGGCCGGGCGGACCGTGCGCGGTGTGGTGTACGGGATTTTGGGTACCGCACTTGTTCAAGCAATCACTGCCGGGATAGGATTCAGCATAGCCGGCGTGCCAGGGGCGGGCCTGCTGACATTGCTGACGTTTTTCCTTGCCATCTTGCCCATGGGGCCGCCACTGGTTTGGTTCCCGGCCGCGCTGTGGCTGTTCCACCAGGGCTGGCCTGGTTGGGGGATTTTCATGCTGGTGTGGGGCATGGGCGTAAGCAGCATAGACAACCTTGTTAGGCCGTGGCTGATCAGCCAGGGCAGTAATTTGCCGTTCATTTTGGTTTTCCTCGGCGCGATAGGTGGCGCATTGGCTTTCGGGTTTATAGGGGTGTTCCTCGGCCCGACCCTGTTGGGAATGGGTTACAGCTTGGCCAAGGAATGGCTTTTGGCGAAGCGCGGAGAACTTGTCGAGCCGCCCCGGTGAGTTTGCTGCATGCGAAGGCGCTGCTGCTGGAGAAATCGCGTGCCGGATTGATGCGAGCAAAAAATTTGTTAAAGGGCACGGTTCGGCTAGTATCTTGCGTGTGCTGAGGATCGGATTGTTCGGCGGGTCGTTCGACCCGGTGCATTTGGGACATCTGTTGGTTGCGCAGGCTGCATGCGAAGAGCTGCAGTTGGACAAGTTGTTTTTCATTCCTGCAGCGCAGTCCCCGTTCAAGCCCGAGCGGGCGCTTGCGCCTGGCCCGGCCCGGTTACGGTTGCTCAGGCTTGCGCTGGCAGGCAAATCGATGTGCGAAGTTGACGATCAGGAACTGAAGCGGGGCGGCATCTCGTTTACTATTGATACTGTCCTGGAGTACAGGCGGCGGTACCCGGAGGCAAAACTGTTTTACCTGATTGGTGCGGATCATGTGTGCTCGTTGCCTGGCTGGCACCGGGCAGACGAGCTGGCGCAGTTGGTCGAATTTGTGGTTATGCACCGGCCCGGCGCTGAATTCACAGGATTGCCGCCCACGTTCCGCGTCAGGGCGCTGAAAGGTTTCGTAGTCGGTATTTCGTCATCGCAGATTCGCGAGCGCGTGCGCGCGGGTCTAACAATTGAACATTTGGTGCCGCCGGCTGTGGCTGAAGCAATTACGAATGATCGGCTTTATGTCTAGGGTTAAGGCTGTAGGCTCTGCACAGGTGGATTCGCGCAAGCTGGCTTTGTTGTGCCGCGACCTGGCTGAGAAAAGGAAGGGGGAAAACATTGCCGTGCTGGATGTCCGCGGGCTTTCGACCGTCACGGATTACTTTGTGATCGTGTCCGGGACGAGCGAACCGCACCTGCGCGCGATTACCGAGGAGATCGTTCAAGGCTTGGAGAAGGAATGCGGCCTGCAACCGCATGCAATAGACGGCACCAGCCGCGCGGCGTGGGTCGTGCTAGACTATTTCGACGTAATCGTGCACGTGATGCGCTCGGACCTGCGCGAGCGATATGACCTGGACGGCCTTTGGGGCGACGCGAAACGCGTGCGTGGCCGGCGCGTGCTGAAACTTAAAAAAACGAGTTAGCGAAACCGCAACGCGACTGCGCGCGGCTCCGCCGTGCAAGGGTCACGTCTGGTCGGACTGCTTCGGCGGCGTTTCCGCCGACGTCTTGCACATCTCTTCGATGACTTTCTTGAATTCCTCCAATCCCGGTGCGGGTATGATGATCGTATCCCGGCGCCCGCCTACATCCTCGGTAATCCGGAGGAACCTGCCGCGCGGGTTCTCCTTCAATGCGAAGACGAACACCTTGCGTTCAATCTGAATCTTCTGCGTCTTAATGGTCTCCTCCGGCACATGCGGAGTGGCGTGTCCTGTGTGCCGGTTCGCGCGCGGTAACTGCTTGTCATTCAGACTCATACTAACTCCTTGGTGGGCGCGTGTGCGTCCCCTTGCACATAGTAAAGTCCGTGAGTTTTCATTTTTGTCAAATCCCTAATTTCACGGCCGGAACGAATCTGGCTGTGGCACTTGTGCCACCGGCATTGACAATGCGCCAAAAA
>JANWZY010000249.1 GCA_025061935.1 Verrucomicrobiia bacterium | reverse complement strand
GCGCCGACGGTGCGGCGCCATCCAATGCCAAGGATTCGGTGGAGGGACGCGCTCTGTCGCGTCCGTGCAGTGCAATGGCGTTGACGTAGCACCGCAATCCAAGGCCGAATGGGAGTCCGCGTTTTGACAAACCCGGCTACGCGCACCAGTCGCAGCAACAACGGGACAACCTGCGGCTCGGTCTTCGACCCCAGCCGCGCTCTGACAAAGACCTGTTCTGGTTCGGCGCCGACGGAGCGGCACCATCAATTTGGAGCGATGTACACACCCTGTTCGGTGTACAGCCTTCAGGCTGAACATTTCATGCTTTGGCGGCATGGTTGCCCGTGAGCACCAAGCGCCGCCAGGTGAGCTCGAGCGCTGGTTATGATTGCGATCTGAAACTGTTCAGTCCGCCACCCACCGTTGGCACGGTGGGCTATAAGACTGTCGCCCTAACGGGCTTTCATCGGTCTGGTATTACTTGGCTTTTGCGCAATTTGCCACCGCCCGGACGGGTGCGTCAGAGCATAGCCCCAACGGGGATGGCGCGTGACCGGCATCGCATATGATCAAATTCGGGTCCCAGAATGGACGACAGACTCTCTCAATCCCATGGATGAACGCAGCACCGACGAAACGGCGCCTTCCATTTGTGCGGTTGCCCCCTGCCTCCGCAAATGATGCAATTCCACACTGAAGATGGTATTCCTTGACACTGCAATGCTTTGCCTGAGGATTGACGGGCGGACAACCCAAATGCGACCTGATAAAATGCGAATCCTGGTTACAGGTGGCGCAGGTTACATCGGCAGCGTGACCAGCGAGTTGCTGGTGAAGGCAGGGTATGAGGTCATTGTGCTGGACAATTTGAGCCAGGGGCACCGTGCGGCTGTGCCGGCCCAGGCAGCGTTCATCCATGGCGACCTGGCAGACACACAGTTACTAGAGCGCGTATTCGCCGAGCACAGGCCCGATGCAATTATGCACTTTGCCTCGCATACGCTTGTGGGCGAATCCATGGAGAAGCCGTTTCTGTACCTTGGCGCGAATGTGTTCAATGGCATCAACCTACTGCGTGTTGCGCTCGAGCACGGTACGAAGCGGTTCATTCTTTCTTCGACGGCGAACCTGTTCGGCGACCCTGCCAGAGTCCCGATTGACGAAGCCGTACCTATTTCGCCTGGCAGCCCGTACGGCGAATCGAAGTTCATGCTGGAGCGCGTGTTGCACTGGCTCGAGTGCACGCACGGCTTGCGTTACGCGAGCTTGCGATATTTCAACGCAGCGGGGGCAACTGCCGAGCGGGGTGAGGACCACCGTCCAGAAACGCATCTGATCCCGATTGTGCTCAGCGTTGCGCTCGGCAAACGCGATTCAGTGACTATTTACGGGTGTGACTACCCGACGCCGGACGGCACTTGCATTCGCGACTACATACACGTGGCCGATCTTGCCCGCGCGCACATATTGGCGCTGGAAGCGCTCGAGCGCGGCAGCCGAGTTTACAACCTTGGCAACGGACGCGGGTTCAGCGTCAAACAGGTGATCGAGACCGCGCGGAAAGTCACGGGTCATCCCATTCCTGTGGTGGTGGGTCCGCGCCGGCCGGGCGACCCGCCCGTACTTGTTGCAAGCAGCGAGAAGATCCGGCAGGAGCTCGGGTGGCAGCCCGAGTACCCCGACCTCGAAACAATCATTTCCAGCGCATGGGAGTGGCACCGGAAGCATCCCAACGGATACTCTGACTGAGATTGGGTGGCCTAAGGTGTCGCCGGGGCCGCACCGGCGGGGCTCTCGCTTGGCCTTTGCGGCATGACGCATTTGCCGGTTTCCCAATCCTCCAGGTTTGGGCTATGTTTCGTGCCGTGGGTGCGTTCGCTCAACAGCCGGAGTGCTTAGGCGCGCTCGGGAGCCTGATAGTGCCGGATTTATGGCAGCAACAGGCCGTGACCGCGCTGCGTGCGGGCAAAGACGTGGTTGTACAAGCGCCGACTGGCGCGGGCAAAACACTCATCTTCGAGCTGTGGTCAAACTTCGGCAAACCGCGTGGCCGCGCGATCTACACCGTGCCTACACGCGCGCTTGCAAATGACAAGTTAGCCGAATGGCGCGCGCGCGGCTGGAACGTCGGTATCGCAACGGGCGACCTGGCTGAAAACCTCGATGCACCTATCGTCGTGGCGACGCTTGAGACGCAGAAGAACCGGCTCATTCGCGGCGAAGGCCCGGACCTGCTAGTTATTGATGAATACCAAATGCTCAGCGATCCGGAGCGCGGGCTGAACTACGAGGTTGCGATTGCACTTGCGCCGGCGCACACGCAGCTACTGCTGCTGAGCGGCAGCGTGGCCAATCCGCAGGACGTGGTCAAATGGCTCCGGCGCCTCGGCCGCGACGCTGTGCTGGTCCGGCACGACGAGCGGCCAGTGCCGCTTGAGGAAATCCATGCAAACAGCCTGAGTTACCACGTGCCGGATGAAATCCGCGGGTACTGGCCGCGGCTAGTAGCCAGGGCGCTGGCTGAAGACCTGGGGCCGATCCTGATCTTTGCCCCTCGGCGTCAAGCGGCTGAAGCGATGGCGACCGAGCTGGCTCGGCAGTTGCCGAACCCGAACCCGTTGCAGCTCAGTCCTGCGCAGAAAGCGCTGGTAGGCAGGCACCTGGCCGAGCTGCTCAGGTGCCGCATCGCGTACCATCACAGCGGGTTAAGTTACGGTGCGCGCGCAGGCGTGATCGAGCCGTTGGCCAAAGCCGGCCAGTTGCGCGTCGTAGTTGCCACAATGGGCTTGGCCGCAGGCATCAATTTCTCGCTCAGGAGCGTCGCACTGGCAGGTGAGTCATACCGTCGGGACGAGATCGAGCAACCGCTCAGGCCGGACGAGGTGCTGCAGATGTTCGGGCGCGCCGGACGCCGCGGCTTGGACGAGACCGGCTACGTGATTGTTACCGCGAACGGCATCCGGCTGTTGGACGCGCGCCCGGCGTACCTCGCTCGTAACGGCCTGGTCGATTGGGGGGCTTTGCTCGGATTGATGAAAGCGGCTGTCGAGCAGGGCGAAGAGCCGTTCGCGGCAGCGGTCCGCGCGCAGGAACGGCTGTTCACCTCGAAGCCGATTGTGCTCGGCATCGAGCAATCGTTGAAAAACCCCAATGCACCGTGCGGACTGCGCACTGACTCGGAGCGCGCGCGGCATGTGCGTAAGCGCATCCGGCAAATGCTCAATAGCCGTGGCGAGTGGGAAAACTACCCCAACCCTGTCGAGAAACCTGTCAGGGACGTATTCGTGCTCGTCCGGCAAAATCCGGGGCCGACCCGCGGCAGCACCAGCGCGGGTACTAGCCCGGCCGATGCCCCAGGCATGCACGCCCAAATGATCGAGCTTGTGCCTGCACTGGCAGTTCCTGACGCGCTAGAAAAGGTTGGCTCCGGCACGTTGTGCATCATAGCTGAAGACGAGCGCGGCCGCAAAATTTACGGCCGCGCCGTGACGGTTGCAGAAAAGCTCAGCGACGGCCGCGTCTCGATAGCAAAGTGGGTCCGGCGCCTGACGAACTGGCGCGGGCGGCTTGCCCCAGCCAAGCTGTGGGATCAAAGAATCGCGCCGTTGTTGGCTGAGAAACTTGCAAAACAAAAAACGCCGGTCACCGGGTACGTTCAGAACGGGCATCGGATCATGGCACAGCTCGACATCTCGCAGTTGACCCTCCGCGTCCCTGTGGACGCGTACGGCGTGGCGTTGTGGAAGCCGCCCGAACGCGAAGTGTTCCCACCGGACTGTGCAAGGTGTGAGCTTGTTGAGACGTGCAAAAAGCTGCCCACCTCCACAGGCGTCGCGCTGCTCTGGCGCAGGCTCGGCTTGATTGATGAAACCGGTGCGCCGACGCTGCGCGGCCAAATTGTGAGCTTTTTCTCGCAAAACCACGGGCTTGCAATTGCAGCCGCGCTCGAGGACGAGTCTTATCCGCTCGAGGAGCTGATCTACGACCTGGCCAATCTTGATGCCGGGTTCAGGTTTTGCGGTCAGGACAACCGTTGGGCTGGGCGCTTGGCTGCTGTGTGCCGGGCCAGATTCGGTATGCAGACCATACCCGGGTACCTCGAAAACGGGATGCCGCCCGACTACGGCGCGGGCGCAGAACAGATCGTAGCAGCGGTCCACAGGGACCCGACGAGCAAGCATGCGTGGGTGAGTGACCTCGTCGGGCTTGGCGACATTGACCGGCTCATCATCGAGTGGCGGAGTCTGCTCAGGCAAATTTCG
>JANWZY010000248.1:2690-4271 GCA_025061935.1 Verrucomicrobiia bacterium | reverse complement strand
CACTGTGTGCCGACTGCGCTTTGACAAGCGCAGCTACATGAGGCTGATTCCTAGCCGCGCGCGTAAGAGCGCATTTCCCAGGCGGGGAAGATTCGAAAGCCGCGTTTTTACAAACTCAGCTACGAGAGTGGCTTTTCGCGCTTTAACAAGCGCAGCTACTGGCAGGCTTTCGGCATTTTAACAAGCGCGGCTGCGTGCGGCGGGCGGTCACTTCAGCGCAATTACCCACATGGGCACTGTAATGGTCGGCCGGAGCCATGCAAGGTCGGCTTTAACGCGCGTCAGCGACGGCGCCACGGCCTTCTGTTTGACCCGGCGCAGACCCGACTCGGCGTGCGGTGATGGGCAAGCCGTTGTCTATCTTGTCGGCGTTATATGCGGCCAGGAACCGCAGGTAATCGCGCGCCAGGAATTCGTAACGTGAAAACTCGATCTCGATTGCTACACGGTCCTTGAACAGATCGAACCGCTGTTCGTGTGGTTGGTTTTCAATGACCGTGACTTCTTTTTTGCCAGCCGCGCGCAGTAAAAGCCGACACCAGCCGGTTTGTAAGCCCTTCGGTGCCCAGGCTCACAGGCGCTTCTTGCACTTCGTCGAGCACGGCTGTGATCTCGCGTTTGATCGATAGGTGCGCGTTGAGGATTTCTTCAGCGTGCCGGTAACTGTAGGTCTCGTATAGCACGACCAAATTAGATCGCCCTCGGATCATGGCATCAACCCTTTTTTACGCGCAAAATTTGGGTTTCACAGCGGACAATGTGCGTCGTCTCGGACTTTTTCTGAGCAGGTGTGGCGGCCCACGCGGAGTCGAGGCTTGAATCCACAGCCACGTGAACGACCTCGGCCTGCGTTGCATCCCCGCAAGCGAGGAAAACAAACTTTGTTTCGCGCCAGATGCAGTCTGTCTGAATTTGTGGCTTTTCGTCCACGCGATCCGATCCATTGATCGAATCCAAGGCCAGATCAAGATCATATTGGTCACCGGCCGAGTGCGCGCTTCGGGACAAAATCCGCGCATTGCCAGTGCCCATGCCAAGCGGGACCGCACCAGCGCGCGCAACCGTGATCTCGACCCGCACACGGAATTCGCTAAGCCAAATCCGGATCACCTCATTTTCAATACGTCTGACCGCCAGCCGGACCCAGACTGCATCCATGTCAATTCCGACGCATCCGCGTTTGAGTCTGATGCATGCGACGGCGGTTGTGCCGCTGCCGAGGAACGGGTCGAGCACGATGTCGCCTTCGTTTGTCGAGGCCAGCAGGCACCGCTCGATGAGCGCGACCGGTTTTTGGGTCGGGTGTTTGCCGAGCAATTTTTCGTCTCTGCCAGGCGCCTGGATGGTCCAGATGTCGGGCGTTGGCGTGGTTGTTGCGCCGTACGCATTTGGCGTTTCGTCAGACGCGTTTGCGGATGGTTTGGCTGACAGGTCGGTGGACAGCACAGGCTGGCAACCGGTTTCAGCCGGCCCAAATTCGTCCTTGCGCCAGACGGTTTTCATTTGTTTGCCGGTAACGGCCTTCATTGCGGCGTAGTTGAATGTGTGCCTGGATTTCTCGGTTTTGGCTGCCCAGATGAT
>JANWZY010000248.1:0-2680 GCA_025061935.1 Verrucomicrobiia bacterium | reverse complement strand
CATGAAAGGTTCGGGGGCGGGTTCGGCTTTTCCCACGTAATGGCGTTGAGGATTTTGAACCCGAGCTGTTGCATGGCGAACCCGATCGAAAAGATGACGTGGTGCGTGCCGGTGACCCAGATCGTGCCGTTCGGCTTGAGCACGCGCTGGCACCGGCGCAGCCATTCGAGATTGAACTGGTGATTCAGCTCCGGCCCGCGCGATTTGTCCCAGTCGCCCTTGTCAACTTTCACCATCCGGCCTGCGTGACAAGTTATGCCGCCGTTGGACAGGAAATACGGCGGGTCGGCAAAGATGCAGTCGAACCTGCCCTCGGGGTACTTGGCTGCAATGGCGTCGAGCAACTCGAAGCAGTTCCCGCAGTAAAGCCAAATCTTGCGTTGCGTGTCGTGGAAGACCAGCTCGGGCGCGTGTGTGGCCTGGCGCGGCTGCGCTGCAATTGTGCCGTCATCGCGCAACTCGAAGTGCGCAGGTGTAATTGGCGTGCCCCAAAGCAGGTCATCGTCCTGCCGCACGCGCAGTGTCCGCCGGTACAGCGGTTTTTGCTTGCTCGGCTTTTTCGGCATGAGCGGATCGGATCAATTGATCACATCTGCCGACTGATCAAGCTTTGTTTTGGCGTAATGAGCGCGTCCTGGCTATCGGCGTCGGGCCGGCTGAAGCTCGAACGGCCGAGACGTGCGCGGTGGTTTACGTGCGCACGCGCCGGTGGCGTCGTGGCTGAGCGGTTCGCGGCTGGCGCCAGACCACGCACACAGGTGTGGCGCGCGCTGCCTCGCTTGCTAGAACCGGCGCGTAGTATGTAAGTTCAGGTGCAATGGAAGTGCCGGAGCAGATACGGAAAAAGCTCGGGACGCTGCCGCATAAGCCGGGCGTGTACCTGATGAGGGACAGGTTCGGCACTGTGATTTACGTCGGCAAAGCCCGCGACCTGCGTAAGCGCGTGAGCCAATATTTTCATCCCTCCCGGCGGCTGAGTTGGGACCCGAAGTTCAACGCGCTGGTCGAGGCCATCCACGACTTCGACGTGCACGTAGTCAAAAGTGATGCAGAGGCTGTGCTGCTGGAAGGCAAGTTGATCAAAGAGTTCCGGCCCAAGTTCAACGTCAGCTTCCGCGACGATAAACGGTTCCTGATGGTCAAGGTGAACCTGAACGATCCGATCCCGAACTTTACGCTGACGCGCCTGCGCAAGGACGACGGCGCGCGGTACTTCGGGCCGTTCGCAAGCTCGAGCGCGCTCCGCAACACGCTGAGATTGATGCGGCGCCAGTTCAACCTGCGCGGGTGCAAAGCGTTTACCCCCACCGAGGCCGATTACAAGCATTGTCTATACGCGCACCTGCGGTATTGCACCGCGCCGTGCATTGGGAATGTCACGCGCGAGCAATACATGCAACAGGTGCTCGCGGCGTGCGAGTTCCTCGAAGGCCAGTGCCGCGAGCTTAAAGCACAGCTCGAGGCGCAGATGAAACTGGCAGCAGCGGCGCAAGAGTACGAAAAAGCGGCGGAACTGCGCGACCTGATCCGCGACCTCGAGCTGACGACGCGGCCGACAGAGCGGTTCGAGCGCGTGCCGTATTCGTTGCCAATTGCAGTTGACCCTGAAGCCGAACTCAAGGCGTTGGCAGAAGTGCTCGGGTTGCCCGCGCCGCCGCGCCGCATCGAGGGGTTCGACATCTCGAACATAAGTGGCACATTCGCCGTCGGCTCGATGGTGAGTTTCCGGAACGGCCGGCCCGACCGCGCGAATTACAGGCGGTTCAAGATCAAAACCGTCGAGGGCCAAGACGACTGCGCCAGCATGGCCGAAATCGTCCGGCGCAGGTACACGCGGCTGCTAAATGAGTCGAGGGGCCAAGCTCGAGAGTCGGGGGCGGACGACACAGAGGTCGTGCCTTCCCAAACCAGTTTGTTCGAGGGCGCTGCTTCATCAGCGCCGCGCGCATCGTCGAATGAACCCGGCCTGCAACTTAATGCGCGAGATGAAGGTGGCGAGCCGGTCCCGCAAGAACTGCAGCGGCTCATAGACGAGACCAGCGCGCGGGTCCGGCGCGGCAAGGGGCGTGGTCGCGCCACTGACGCGCAGGCTGAACAGGCGCACCCTGTCGGCGCCTCGCCGGGCGCAGCAGCGCGCGAGTCGAAGCTGCCGGACCTTATCCTAATTGACGGGGGCAAAGGCCAGCTCAACGCTGCGTGCGCTGAGCTTGCCAAGCTCGGCTTGGGCCATATACCGGTCATCGGGCTGGCGAAGCAATTCGAGGAGATTTACCTGCCCGGCGCCGCCGAGCCGATCCGGCTCGGGCTGGACCATCCAGCGGTGAAACTGCTGCAACGGATCCGGGACGAATCGCATCGCGTGGCCAACACGTACAATGCGCAGTTGCGGCTCAAACGTATTTCCGAGAGCATCCTTGACGAGTTCCCCGGCATCGGCCAGCAACGCAAAGCTGCGCTGCTGAGGAAGTTCGGCTCGGTCCAACGGCTGCGGCTGGCCAGTGTTGAAGAGATCGCGAGCGTGCCAGGGGTCGGGCCTAAGCTCGCTGCTGAACTGAAGTCGTTCCTTGCTGCGCGCATGCCGGAGTGATGCCCACCTGTAGCCGCGCTCGTGAGAGCGCGGAGTACCAGCAGATGCAAGCTATCACTGGCTGCGCTTTAACAAGCGCAGCTACGGGATGGC
>JANWZY010000247.1 GCA_025061935.1 Verrucomicrobiia bacterium | reverse complement strand
TCATTGCCAGGGACAGGACCGGGAAACCGGCCATCGTGGTTCGGCGCGCGCGGCCAGGCGAACAATTTGTTACCCTCGACGGCCAACAGCACACGTTAACAGACCAGATGCTGCTCATTGCCGACCCCGAGAAACCCGTCGCACTGGCCGGAATCATGGGCGGCCAAAACTCCGAAATCAACGAGCGCACGGTGGATGTGCTCATCGAAAGCGCTTATTTCAATCCGTCCAACATTAGGCGCACATCTAAGGCACTTGGCCTCCGTACAGACGCAAGCTACAGGTTCGAGCGCGGCGCCGATATCGAGATCAGTAGTTGGGCCAGCCTACGCTGCGCGCAACTGATCTTGGATACGGCTGGTGGGCAGCTCGCTAAAGGCGTCGTGGACGTTTACCCACTTAAGTCCGAGCGGGTCCAAATCACCCTGCGCCATAAGAAAACTAACGAGCTACTCGGAATCACCATACCAGCAGAAGACCAGGTCAAGCTGCTGCTCGCACTCGGACTGACCGAGGTCTCGACTAGCCCCGCAGCAGGCACACGCGAATCCACGACATTCGCCGTTCCGAGCTGGCGCATAGACCTGAAGCGCGAAGTGGACTTAATCGAGGAAATCGAGCGCCTGTACGGCGTCGAGAAAGTACCACCGACACCACCTCGCGGCGCGATCGGCTCGAACCCATTCGACGCTGTGTACGATCAAATCGTCGAAGCCAAGCGCATACTCGCAGGGCTCGGCTTAGACGAAGCCCAAGGCCAAACACTAGTGTCCAGTGCTGCATGCAGTCTTTGGCGCTCAGAGCTCGTCGAACTGGCCAATCCGCTAAGCAGCGAGATGAACGCATTAAGACCAAGCCTCATCCCGGGATTGCTTGACATCCTTAGGCACAACGTGGCGCACAAAAACCGTGACATTGCGTTGTTCGAGGTCGGGCGCGTGTTCAGCCGTACAACAGACGCCGCCATAAGCGCCGCGGGCGACAACTCGGCCACAGCTCGCGCAGCCCGCATGCCGTTCCGCGAGCAATGGCGCGTCGCAATCGCACTGACAGGGTGCAGAAACCCCGTGTTCTGGTCCGGTGAAGACCGCGAAGCAAAGTTCGACACCTACGACCTCAAAGGCTTAGTCGAGGAATTCCTCGAACGGTTCGGTTTGCGCGGAATCACATACACGAGACGCGCTGAGCCGACCGAGCTTTTCATCGAATCGGCAACGGCACTCTTAGGCGGAAAACTCGCGTTGGGCGAGTTGGGCCAAGTGCACCCTCTGCTCGCCAGGCGGTACGACCTGCGTGATCCGGTCTTAATCGCCGAGCTAAACATGGAATTATTGCTCGCGCACCGCGACAAGACGAAAACGTTCAAGCCGTTGCCCGTGTTTCCCGCCATCAGGCGCGACGTAGCAATGATCGTACGAGAAGAAATCACACACGACGCCGTACTCGCCGCAATCAAACGCGCCAAGCCCCCGCACTTGGAACACGTTGAGTTGTTCGATGTGTTCCGCGGCGGCACTGTACCGCTTGGCCACAAAAGCGTCGCCTATGCATTCACATACCGCGCGCCGGACAGGACTTTGACCGATGCCGAGGTCAACTCTTTGCACCAACAACTTGTCACCGCGCTCAAACTACATCTCGGCGCGACCATCCGCGACACTCAATAACGCGCGCGGCAGGCGGCCGCCTCGGAGCCGGCGCAACAGGCGCACTTTGGAGGCTAGAAGCGCCCCAAACTGCCAATTACGCGAAGCCCGGATAACACTCTCGCACTTGCGCACCGCAATCGCGTTAATTGGCAAAGCTTATGCGCTCAAGGAATGCCCGCATAAGCGAACGCCGCGCTAACTCCAATCTCATATCCGGCCTGGTGGAGTCAACGCGGGAACCAAACTGACTCAGTCCCTGGCTATAAATGCCGCAACAACAGGTCTGTGGTCCGACGCAACAATCCAATTCGAGACACTCAGCACGTAGCTTTGGTGCGGAACCCATTCTCGGGCCATGCCCGGCGTGAGCAGGATGTAATCCACACGTTGGTAACTGTCCTCCCGGTCGTAAAAGTACGTCCAAGTCACACCACCCAGTTGACCAGTAGCTGTGGTGCCGTCCGCGCCCGGCGGACTCGACTCGGCAGGGCGCGTGTCAATCAATCTCGACCTTCCTTGGCCGATTAAAACCCGCAACGGCCGCGAGTCCTTCGTGTCGTTTAAGTCACCCAAAACGATCAAATTCGTCATTGGGTTCGAAGCCATAGCTGCCTCCACCTTCCTACGTAAAATCCGCGCCTCCTCAAACCTCATCTCGGCATGGTCAGCCTCGGGCACAGGGACGCGCGACTTAAGGTGCGCGTTAATCAACGTAAAACTGTAGTTTTCGTTGACTTTAACAGCGACCTCGGCGAACCCGCGCCTGACACTGAAACGCCGCCCAGCAAGCAGGTACGAATCGTTCGTATGCGCGCGACGTGCCGTAAATGGGAACCTGCTCAAAATAGCGAGATTAATATTCGTATCGTACCCGACCACAAGTTCCCAAAACGGATAATCCAAACCTTCCGCCTTCAGTGCCCGCCGCAGCTCTTGGAGCGCTTCTGGCCCGCCAACCTCTTGCAGCGCCAGCACATCAGCATTTATCGCCTTAATTATTGCGTGGACAGCAGCCCGGGATTCTTCGGACTTCGCGCGCCGGCTACCCGCAGGCTGCAACAAGTAGTTCTCGAGATTGTACGTCGCCACGCGGAATACATCAGCCGCGACAGCAACCTGAAGCCATAAAACGGTTGCGCCGAAGCCCAAGGCACACCTCAAAAACTTCATGCATTGTTCATACGGCACGCAACAATCCAAGTCAAATCACTAGGACAGCATCATGCCACTAACCAGCGTCTCAAGCGTACAAACTCATCCACAGGCGCACCTGTTGCACACTCTGCAACAAGTGCAAAAGGCACCACAACACAACCACACCCCCTAGCTTTTAAGTTCGCGTACGCACTCCGCGCGGCCAGGGCGATCCTCTGCAGCTCGCTAGGCCTAATAAAGTCGCAAAAACTAATGTTCCCAAACCGCCAGTCCAGGCAACGCGGCATCCGACACCGAAATGCGTATCAATCGAACCGGCATTCATTGGACACTTTGCGAGCTGCTACACAGTACCTTCTCCACAAGCTCGGCAGCCCGACAGCACAATTAAACAAACGCGCGTTAAGTCGCGGCGCGCAGGCTGGGCCAAAAGCTCATATATATGCAAGCATGGCAAGCCAAAGGTGGACGCCACTATACTCAACTAACACTGAATTACTCCCTAGCTTTGAAAAACGGGAATGCCTTTACACCACTGCACGACGATTTGCTTAGCCGCACTCGACTCACATGACACTGCTGTCCAGATCGCCGTTGGGCCCGTTCAGACGTTCCCCATCAAGTATCTATGGCATTCACGGGCCGCATCGCGGCCCTCTCGCAGCGCCCAAACGACAAGGCTCTGGCCGCGCCGACAATCGCCACACGCAAACACCCCAGGAATATTCGTTGCGTAGCTCCCGTCAGCCGTAGTTACATTCGAGCGATTGTCGCGCCCGACCCGAAGCGCGTCCAGCAACGACTGCTCCGGCCCCAGGAACCCGAGCGCGAGTAACACCATCTGCGCAGGCAGAACCCGCTCTGTCCCAGGGATAGGTTTGGGAACGGGCCGGTTGTTCGCATCCTTCTCCCAACGCACACGCACTGCATGAACCGCTTTGACGCGGCCGGTTTCATCCCCCACGAACTTGGTCGCAGTTGACTCGAATACGCGCGGATCGGCGCCGTACAGCTCGGATGCCTCCTCGTGGCCGTAATCGAGTTTGTAAACGCGCGGCCACTCCGGCCAAGGGTTACTTGGTAACCGCGCCGGGGCCGGCTTGGGCAGGATTTCTAGTTGCACAACGCTTTTACAACCTTGCCTAATCGCGGTTGCGACGCAGTCGGTCCCGGTATCACCCCCGCCAATAACCACCACATCCTTCCCAGCGGCGCTTAACGTATCATTGCTAGCGGACCGGCCCATGATCCGCCGCTTTGCCGCTTTAAGTAATTCCATTGCAAAATGAACGCCGGCGAGCTGGCGGCCTTCAATCGGTAGGTCGCGCGGCCGCGTAGCGCCAGTGGCCAGTATTACAGCATGATATTCCTTCAGCAGTTTGGGCGCTGGATAGTCCCTGCCGATCTCGGTGTTGCAAACGAACTGGACGCCCTCAGCTTCCAAAAGTTTGATCCGGCGCAACACAAGCTCCTTGTCCAGCTTCATGTTGGGG
>JANWZY010000246.1 GCA_025061935.1 Verrucomicrobiia bacterium | reverse complement strand
TTGTATCCGGCACTTTCCGCAGTTCAGAACAAGCAAAACTGAGCTGGGCCTATGAAATCAACCAAGCTGCTAGGAACCGGCCCCCGGGCCGAGCTTCCACTGGCAATTCGTACTTCCGAGCACAGTGTTTGCCGCTTGCGCCGCCCTTTGCCACTGCGCCGTGCGAGAAGGGGACGCGAGCCGTCCCAGTTTACTCGCGCAACTTTCAAAACTAGACAGCAATCATGGCGCCCACGAAAGCTGGGGTTGGGCGCTTTGTCGCGCACACGATCTTCGTCAATACCACCGAGTTAACAAGCCCTGTTCCCGAGCCTATCAGGTCGGAAGCAGACCCCCCTACCAAAACACGCAATATCTCAAACGCCTGATTAATTTTGCAGTGCTGTGCATTGAAACGCAGAGTTTCTACGTAAGGAACGTCATTTCCCACACGTCAGGCCGGCCGCACAAAGAAGACGATGCGAATACTTAAAACGCCGCGAGTTAAGTGCGTATCCGGTTTGGCCGCTAACGCAAATGAAAGTGAAAAAAAAATCCTTGGCAACTTTCGCACTTACTGGCATGAGTAAAACGCAAAAATGCGTATGCAAATGAAAAAGATCGGTTTGTCTGCACTTTTAGTATTTGCGCTTATTTCAGGCGCCGGCTCCTTGCTCGGCAGTGAAGCCGACATCCGGACGCCAGACCTGGGCATTGCCAAATTCGGCAAAACGGACGGGTTGACACTGCTTTACATCGGGCTTGGTGTGTGCGTTTTAGGCGCGGTGTTCGGCCTGGTCCAATACATTCAGACTCGCAACCTGCCGGTCCACCAGCGGATGCGCGAGGTCTCGCAGATCATCTGGGAAACATGTAAGACGTACCTGCAGCAGCAGGGCAAGTTTTTGGCGATCCTGTGGGCGCTGGTGGCAGTGTGCATGATTTACTACTTCCTTGTACTCCAGCACGAGACGTTGCCGCGGCTCATGCTGATCCTTATCTGCTCGATTTTGGGTATCCTCGGGTCCTACGGCGTGGCGTGGTTTGGCATCCGGATCAACACGGTCGCGAACTCGCGCGGCGCGTTTTCTTCATTGCGCGGGCGGCTGCTCGATACGCTGTTTATCTCCCTGCGCTCGGGCATGAGCGTCGGGTTGTTGCTGGTTAGCGTCGAGCTGTTCTTCATGATTTGCATCCTCGCATTTTTCAAGGACCTGGCCGGGCCTTGCTTCATCGGGTTCGCGATTGGCGAATCGCTGGGCGCGAGCGCGTTGCGTGTGGCAGGCGGCATCTTCACAAAGATCGCGGACATCGGGTCCGACCTGATGAAGATCATATTCAAGCTACCCGAGGACGACCCGAAGAATCCGGGCGTGATCGCCGACTGCACCGGTGACAACGCCGGGGACTCGGTCGGGCCGACCGCCGACGGGTTCGAAACTTACGGCGTTACAGGCGTGGCGCTAATCGCATTTCTTGCGTTGGCGTTGGCCGCCCCAGAAATGCAAGTCGTCTGCGCGCAACTGTTGGTCTGGCTATTTGTCATGCGCGTGTTAATGATCCTCACTTCACTGGCATCGTACTTCATTAACGCCAAGCTCAGCGAGGTGCTGTACGGGCACAGGAAAGATTTTAATCCGGAGGCACCGCTAACGAACCTGGTGTGGATTACGTCTATTCTGTCAATTGCAGTGACGTTTGTTGCCAGCTACCTAATGCTCGGCGGCATGAACGAGTACCCGGGGCTGTGGTGGGCGTTGGCGGTCATCATTAGTTGCGGCACAATCGCGGGCGCGCTCATACCCGAATTCACCAAAATCTTCACCAGCACGCACTCTAAACACGTGCAAGAGATCACAAACTGCTCGCGCCACGGCGGCGCGTCCCTGAACATTTTGTCCGGGTTCGTTGCCGGCAACTTTTCAGGGTTCTGGAAAGGCATGGTGATTTTGCTTCTGATGTTCATCAGCTACAAAGTTGCCACGTTCGAAGGCTCGCCGGTAACCAAACTGCTGGGCATGTATGAGTTTGCCCCGCCGATATTCGCGTTTGGGCTGGTGGCGTTCGGGTTCCTGGGCATGGGACCGGTTACAATCGCAGTGGACAGCTTCGGCCCGGTCAGTGACAACGCGCAGTCAATCTACGAGCTGAGCCAGATCGAACAGCAGAAGAACCTCAAAGAGGACATCAAGCAAAACTTCGGGTTCGAGCCTGACCTCGAAAACGCGAAACTGCTGCTGGAGAAAGCCGACGGCGCGGGCAATACATTCAAAGCCACGGCCAAGCCGGTGCTCATCGGCACGGCGGTCGTCGGCGCCACAACAATGGTCTTCAGCATCATCATGTTGCTCGAAGGCAAGTTCGGCAAGGTCGTCGAGCATCTCAGCCTTGTGCAGCCGGAGGTGATCATGGGCCTGCTGATCGGCGGCGCTGTAATCTACTGGTTCACGGGCGCATCGACGCAGGCGGTTGTCACCGGCGCGTACCGGGCCGTGGTTTACATCAAAAACCACATCAAGCTCGATGCGGCGCGCGCATCGGTCAAAGACAGCAAGGAAGTTGTGCGCATCTGCACCATTTATGCGCAACGCGGCATGATCAACATTTTCTTTGTGATCTTCAGCATGGCATTGGCACTTGCGTTCTTCGACCCGTACTTCTTTGTCGGGTATCTGATTGGCATAGCGTTCTTCGGGCTGTTCCAAGCCGTGTTCATGGCCAACGCAGGCGGCGCATGGGACAACGCAAAGAAGATTGTCGAAGTTGACATGCGCGAAAAAGGTACTCCTCTGCACGCTGCGACCGTGGTCGGCGACACTGTGGGCGACCCGTTCAAGGACACGTCATCAGTCTCAATGAACCCGATCATCAAGTTCACCACGCTGTTCGGCCTGCTCGCAGTCGAAATTGCGGTCAAGATGATCGAAAACGAACGCGCCGGCACCGGCAGCCCGCTGACGCGCGTCATAATTGGCGCGGTACTGTTTGTGGTGGCGCTTGTGTTTGTGTGGCGCTCGTTCTACGCAATGCGCATTCCGGAAGAGTCCGCTGAAACAACTGAACAGGCTGCAGAGCAGCCTTCGAAAGCGTAGCCGCAAGGTCGGATTGACCCCCGGGCAGTCGGCGATCACGTTGGCCGGCTGCCCGGGTTTTTATTTTACTGAGCCTCGCGCAAAACCCGTGACCATTTTCACCCAGCTTCACCACCTGCCAACTTCAGTAGCCGTGAAAGAACCTACAGCGGCAGGTTGTTCAACAGCCTGGCTTAAAAAACCCAAAACCGGTAAAAATGGGCCTGTCGGTTGGTATCTGCATTCATACGGCTTAAAAGCCCGATGTTAATGGGAAGACCCATTTGCGAGCCTTGATACATCCTTACACCGCTAGCTGGCTGCAACCTAATTAAGCCCATGCAAAACAGGCGCAAATTTCGTCCCACACGGCAGCCAAACTCACCCGACAACCTACCCTCGCGCTCGATCTGTAATGCTGCCACGAAACAGCCCTCCACACGCAAGCTGCTCAATGGACCCTGGCGCATTAATCAATTGGTCACGGTGCAAATTGGCTACGCAGCAGGCGCAGCGCGTTGCCAAGCACGATCAAATCGGACAGGCCCATTGCTGCGGCGCAAAGGATCGGGCTGAGGAACCCGAGCGCCGCCAGGGGCACACTGGCCACGTTGTAAAAAAACGCCCAAAACAGGTTTTGTTTGATGATCCGCAGCGTCGCGCGGGCCAACCCGATTGCCTCGGGCACAGCGTCAAGCTCGGATTTCAGCAGGATCACGTCTGCGGCCTGGCGCGCGATGTCGGTCGCCCGCCCGACGGCCAGGCCGAGGTCGGCCTGCTCGATTGCAGGCGCATCGTTGATCCCGTCGCCTACAAATGCGACGCGCTCGCCCCGGGCTTGCAGTTGTTTAACCAGCTCAGCTTTCTGCTCGGGCTTGATCTCAGCGAAAACGTTTTCGGCAGGTATGCCCGCCTGTTCAGCAACGCGGAGCGCGGTCGCGCGCGTGTCGCCGGTAACCAAATAAACCTTCAATCCGCGTTGAGTGAGTTTGCGCACAATCTCGGCTGCGCGCGGCTTGAGCGTGTCTTGCAGCGCGAACGCGGCCAAGATGGTGCCGTCAACTGCAAGCCCGAGGACAGTTGCTCCGTTGTTGGACCAGTGTTGAACAAATGCGGCTGCGTCACCGAGGAGTATGCCGTTTTGTTCGAGCCACCGGATTGAACCCAGCCGGACCGTCGCATCGCCAGTTTTTGGTGCTTGACCCGGCTGATCCGACATCACTGCGCTGAGGATCCCTTCGAGTCCGGCACCGCGCACCTCGTT
>JANWZY010000245.1 GCA_025061935.1 Verrucomicrobiia bacterium | reverse complement strand
AGGCCGGGACGTAGTCGCAGTTATCGGGAATGTCACGATCGGGAGCCGTGCCGAGGTTGGCGGCGATGCAGTGGCATTTGGAGGCACGCTGGACATAGCCGACGACGCGCGAATTGGCGGCAAGCTCCAGGAAGTGGATTTCGGCAGAAGGGGTTTGCCGAGCCTTATCTGGCTCCAGACCTGGGTGAAGCAATGCGTGCTGAAACTGCGGCCTTTGGCGCCGCAGGTTGGCTGGGTCTGGGTTGTTTGGGGGATGTTTTTGCTGTTGTACCTGCTTGTTGCGATTGCGTTTCCGCGCCCCGTGGCGGCATGTGTTGACGAGCTGACGCACAGGCCCGCCACGACGTTCGCGATCGGGTTGCTCGCGAAACTGCTGCTGCCGTTTGTGCTGTTTCTGTTGCTGGTGACAGGCATTGGCGTGTTTGTGATCCCGTTCATTTGGATTGCGCTTGTGTTGGCAGGCATCGTTGGCAAGGCCGCATTGCTCGAGTACTTCGGCAAGCAGCTCGGGCGCGGTACCGGGTTGCGAGTGCTCGAAAAACCCGTGCTCGCGTTTATTGCTGGGGCAATCATTATCACACTGCTCTACATGGTGCCGGTGTTGGGAGTGATCGTGCTCGGGCTGACCGGCATGTGGGCACTTGGCGCTGCTATTCTGGCGTTGTTCACCGGCCTGCGCCGCGAAGTGCCGGCGCAGCCGGCGTGGCCGGGGGCGCAGGGTGCGTCTTCTCCGCCGCAGCCGCAGGTGAGCGTGCAACAAACAGGAGTGACCGGGCCGGACGTGCCCGGCGCTGCGGCAGGCCCGGCACAGGCGGCGCAAGCCGCCTCAGCCGGGGTCACGCCGCCCCAAATGATTGTGCCGGAGGCACTTCAGTATCCGCGGGCCGGTTTCTGGGCGCGGCTCGGCGCGGCCTTTCTCGACGTTGTGCTGGTGGGGGTAATCAGTGGGATTGCCGGTGCCGGCGCGTTCGGCTGGCTGATCGCGCTGGCATATTTCACCGGAATGTGGACCTGGCGCGGGACAACAGTCGGCGGCGTGCTGCTGAATCTGAAGGTTGTGCGCTTGGACGGGCGGCCCGTTACGTTTGCTGTTGCGTTTGTGCGCGCTTTGGCAGCCGCATTTTCGGTCATTGTCTTTTTCCTCGGTTTTCTGTGGATTGCGTGGGACCGCGAAAAACAAGCGTGGCACGACAAGATCGTCGGCACGGTTGTTGTGCGGTTGCCGCGCAGTCAACCGCTGCTGAGCATTTAAGCAGTGGGCTTTTGGCCAGTCTGGCCCGTGCAACCCGTACTACTGAATTTCTCCCGCTCCTGAATGTGCGCGCGCAGGTCCATTGCGGTCTTCAGGATTACGAGCAACACCAGTCCGACCGCGGGCGACCCGAGTATTGCCATCAAGAACCCGCTTCCCAGAATGGTCAAGTGCATCACAACCACGCGACTGTACGGCTGTTGCATTAGGAGCGGAAGCGTAGCGCGCCTGAACTCGCCCAGCCAGAGGTAGTTGTATCCGAACGAAAATGCGTGGCTGGCAGCCAGCCCCAAAACCGGCCATGTAAGATGGTTCTGGATCGCAAGCTGCAGTATCGCGTGCTCGTCCGGGAACGGCGCGCCTTGCCGGAACCCGCCCCCGAACAAACCGATTACGAACACGCCGTGGATGGACGTGAACATGCCGTAGTGAAAGCAAAAAAACGGCACCATAACCAGTTTTACCAGCCACCCGGCTAGGTTGGATGGCGCCGCGACAACCATCTTCAGGACGTTAAACAGCCCGATGATGACGTTTTCGATCCAAAACAGGAAAAGCAGCGGAAAAACTTCCCACTTGAACCACACCACGCCGAACATCGGTACCAGGTTCGCGAAGACGAGCACGAACACCGACGGCCGCAGCAGTGACGCGCTACGCGCACCAGGTGCAGTCTGAAGCTCTGTCGTTTCTGCGCCGTGACCGGCTTGCATCCGTCAATTCCGCAGCTAAAACCGTGCCGCCAGAGCAATAGAAAGTACACCGCGGACAAATGCCGGAGCCGGCTGCGGACTCAGCTTCGTCTTGCCTGGCTTGTTGCCGATGCATAAGACAGGCTGCGCTTTGCGGACCTGCCGGCGCAGCCACGGGTGCAACCGGAAGTTCGCGCTGGGAGCTTGGATGTGCCGGCGTACCGGTGCCGGGCTCATCAATGCCGTTGACTTTCGAGATACACAGCCGCCGAATTGTCCCAGTTGCGACGCCTTACAGACGAGCCTTTGCAAGCGCGCTGCGCTGCTCTACCAGCGTTAGGCGCGTGGGCGTGGTACAAAGCTCGGTTTCGCGCGCGGGGCTGCTAACATTCAGGGATGGAGGGGATGGCAGCGGCGTATGCCTTAGAAGGCTTCTTGGTGGCCCGAATATGGTTCGGACGCGGCATGTTTTGGCCTGTGCTAGCCGGCACGATGCGCAGCCCTGCGCCTACTTACGATTCGGTTCTCTTGTGTGTATGCCTTAGGCGGCTGCAGTCGGAGCGCATTTGTCCAAGCTCCGCAGGGTTTGGTTTGGGGGTGTTGTATTTTGTTGCGCTGGTTTTTCGCGAGGGTTACGCACGAGCATGCGCAGGTCTGCGCTCGTGCGGGTTGGACGTTACCTGTATGCGGTGGATTTGCTCACCGCGTCTGCCGCCTGGTTGTGGTGTCGGCGCAACGCCGCGCCCTGAGTCAGGATCGCTGCTGTTCGTGCCGTATGTGCGGGTTGTAAATGCGCGCTTTACACGCGGACTGTGCCGCGATAGATTATGCGCTGCAAATAACAAACGGGACGAAACTCTGATGGCAACTCCGCTGCCCAAAGCGAAGATAATAGAGCAGTTCAGGCTGCATGAGCGCGATACCGGCTCAGCAGACGTGCAAATTGCGCTGCTGACGGCGCGTATCAATCACCTGAGCGAGCACCTGCAAAAGTTCAGAAAGGACTATAGCTCGCGGCGCGGCCTATTGAAGATGGTCAGCCAGCGGCGCCGGTTACTGGAGTACCTGCGCGAGACGAATTTTGAGCGCTACCAGGCGATTACGAAGAAGCTCAACTTGCGCAAGTGACTCGCAGTGGGTCTGCAGGCGCGCTGGTGCGACGGCCGGCAGGTGCGCCGTGGGCCTGGCCAGGTGGTATCCTGTGGCCAGCGCGCGGGCAGGTGCGAGCCCCAGATTTTTCGTTCGGTACATAGGAGCGACCACAAATATAAACTCAACCCAAGCCCGCTGCGCCCGGGCGATTTCAATGAGCCCCGATTGTCACGTCGGGTTTCACTGAAGTTACTCGGCACAGCGGGCGGCAGATGAAAAGCGTATGTCAGAAAAAGTTACCGCCCAGGTGGGCGAAGCGCAGATCACAATCGAGACAGGCAAGCTGGCACGGCAGGCCGACGGCGCCGTGCTTGTGCAGCTTGGTGAAACAATAGTGCTTGTTGCTGCGGTAGCGGCGAACAAGCCGAAAGACGACGCAGACTTTCTGCCGCTTACAGTTGACTACCGCGAGAAGGCGGCTGCGGCAGGCAGGTTCCCCGGCGGCTATTTCAAGCGCGAAGGCCGCCCGAGCGAGAAGGAGGTGGTCACCTCGCGAATGATTGACCGGCCGCTGCGCCCGTTGTTCCCGGACGGTTGGCGCTGCGAAGTGCAAGTGCAAGCCATTGTGCTTAGCGCCGACGGCGAGAACGACCCGGACGTACTTGCGGTCAATGGCGCCTCAGCCGCGCTGATGGTTAGCGACATTCCGTGGAACGGGCCGATAGGAGCAGTCCGGATTGGGCGCATAGATGGCAAATTCGTGGTCAATCCGACGCACTCGCAGCTCGAAAAGAGCGACTTGGACCTCGTGTACGTGGGCAATGAAAAAGAGCTGCTGATGTTCGAAGGCTCGGCCCACGAGGTCAGTGAGTCGGATTTCATGGCCGCACTCGCCTTTGCACACGAGGCGTGTCAGCCGCTAATTGCTGCGCAGAAAGAGCTTGTCGCGCGCGCGGGGAAGAAGAAGCGCGAGTTAACACCGCGTGTGTTGCCCACCGAGTTGGTCGCCGAGGCACGTGCGCTGACTGCCGACCGGCTCGTGCCCGCGTTATTGACGCCTGGCAAGCTCGCGCGGGAAGCGGCCGTTAATGAGTTATTCGAAGAGGTAAAAAGCAAACTGGTCGAAAAGTTCGGCGCGGAACTCGCCACCGAGCCGTTACTCAAAGAGGTTTTCTACAAGATTCAGCGTGAAGCTGTGCGCGCGCTGATTTTGGATAACGATAAGCGGCTCGACGGGCGCGCGTTGGACGAGATCCGGCCAATTTACTGCGAGGTAGGGTTGTTGCCC
>JANWZY010000244.1 GCA_025061935.1 Verrucomicrobiia bacterium | reverse complement strand
GACCGGGTATGACAAGCCGGTCTATATTTGGCAGCCGATCGGTTACATCCCGAAGTACAACATTGTGCCTTTGTTGGTGGGTAGCCTGAAAATAACTCTTGTAGGGCTTGTGTTTGCGTTGCCTTTGGCTGTGGCGGCCGCAATTTATGTTTCACAACTTGCCCCCCCGGCCGTGCGCGAAGTGGTCAAGCCGGCCATCGAGCTGCTTTCGGGCGTCCCGTCAGTCGTGATCGGTTTTTTTGCGCTGCTTGTCATGGCGACGTTCCTCCAAAAAGTCTTCGGTTACGAAACGCGGCTCAATGCGTTCGTGGCAGGTATCGCGCTCGGATTCGCAGTCATCCCGATTGTGTTTTCGATTGCGGAGGACGCCTTAACCAGCGTGCCGCAGAGCTATGTCCAGGCCGCGCTCGCGTTGGGGGCGTCCAAATGGCAAACGGCGTGGCAGATCGTGCTGCCGGCCGCGTTACCTGGCGTGTTCGCTGCAGCGGTATTGGGCTTCGGCCGCGCCATCGGCGAAACCATGATCGTCATGATGGTTTGTTCAGCCAGCGTGATGTCCTGGAGCATTTTTGACCCCGCGCGCGCGATCACCACCACTATTGCGGCCGAGATGGCCGAGGCGGTGGCAGGCGGGCATCATTACCGTGTGTTATTCATGCTCGGGACGCTGCTGTTCATTGTCACCTTTGTTTCGAACATGATCGGTGATGTGATAATGCACCGGCTGAAGCGCAGACTGGAGGGTGCGCTATGACGCATGTGCAAACCACACCGCGCACGACCCGCGGGTTTAAATCCAGCAAGCCTGACCTTGCCTCATTCTTTTTTACGGGCCTGACTGGTGTCGCCACTGCGCTGATTCTTGCAATTTTGGGGGTGATTTTGCTGAACATCATTCTCAACGGTTGGCCAGGTGTCTCTTGGCGGTTTATCACCACGATCCCGAAAAGAGACTTTTTTGACCCCGCGGCCACGGGTATCCTACCGATGATTGTGGGCACCACGATACGTGTGATCGTAATGACGGTGTTCGTCGTTCCTGTGGGGGTAATCACTGCCATTTACCTGGCCGAGTACGCGCCACGGCTGTCGCCTGTTACGCGTGTCATACGCGGCGCAGTGAACAATCTTGCCGGCGTGCCCTCGATTGTGTTCGGCCTGTTTGGACTCGGGTTCTTTATCAACTTCGTTGGGCGTAACCTCGATGCGATCATGCAAAACCCGGGGCCGGTGTGGGGCAAGCCTGCTCTAATTTGGGCGTCGCTGACCCTGGCGGTTATGACGCTGCCGGTGGTGATTGTGGCGACCGAAGAAGCCTTACACGCAGTGCCCGCGGGCGTACGGGAAGGCAGTCTTGCGCTTGGCGCGACCAAGCTCCAAACAATTTTGCGGGTCGTGCTGCCGCAAGCATTACCGGGCATACTCACTGGCGCCATCCTAGCGGTGAGTCGGGCCGGGGGTGAGGTCGCGCCGATACTTTTCACCGGCGTAGCGTACTACATGGCCGATCTGCCGAAAAAACTCACAGACCAGTTTATGGACTTGGGCTACCATGTCTTTGTGCTCTCGACGCAGTCGCCCAACATTGATCAGACCCGGCCGGTGCTATACGCAA
Organism: Verrucomicrobiia bacterium; assembly: GCA_025061935.1. Lineage (GTDB taxonomy): Bacteria > Verrucomicrobiota > Verrucomicrobiia > Limisphaerales > DTLC01 > DTLC01. Next base: position 2,723 of record JANWZY010000244.1, on the reverse strand, counting down.
CTGTGTTGGTGTTGTTAGTTTTGACTTTTGCTCTTAACTTCACGGCAGTGCTGATCCGTGCGCAAATGCGCAGGAAAATGCGCATGGCGGCCTAGAACACCCAACGGACGGAGTTACCTATGCCTGAATTAGAAGCAGTTGCGGAGCACATGAATGATTCAAGCCGCCGGTTGCAAGGGCCCGAAGCCCACCGTTCTTTGCAGTTGCCTGGGTGCGCTTGGTGTTCTGGCTTGGCGCGCCAGCGCGCATTTTTTTCCAGGTTTGGCCCCGGTTCAAGACGGGGAATCCAATTTGCCGGCCCGTGAGCCAACACTATTGCAATTCATGGAATGACAGCACCTGTGCTCAAACCGCTTGTGGTGGGGTCAACCGGCGCAGACCGTGACGCTTCGCCGCCGTTGATCGAAATCGAGAACCTCTCCCTTTTCTACGGTAAGGCGCAAGCGCTCAAAAACATCTCAATGACAATCAGGGAGCGTGTGGTCACAGCGTTTATCGGCCCATCGGGCTGCGGCAAGTCAACTCTGTTGCGGTGCCTTAACCGAATGAATGATTTGATTCCTGGCGTAAGGATCCAGGGTACGGTTAAGATCGGCGGGCACGATATTTACGGGCCGGACGTCGACGTAATCGAGCTTAGGCGCCGCGTCGGGATGGTATTCCAGAAGTCGAACCCGTTTGCGAAATCCATCTACGACAACGTTGCCTACGGATTGAGACTGCAAGGGGTGAAGAAAAAGGCCGAGTTGGATGCCGCAGTCGAGCAGGCGTTGCGTCAGGCCGCGCTCTGGGATGAAGTCAAAGACAGGCTGCACGAGAGCGCGCTCGGCTTGTCTGGCGGCCAACAACAGCGGCTTTGCATCGCCCGGGCTATTGCAATCAAGCCGGAAATAATCCTCATGGACGAGCCGGCTTCTGCCCTCGACCCGATTGCCACCGCGCGAATCGAAGACCTTATCCGCGAACTGAAAAAGGACTTCACAATTGTCATAGTCACGCACAATATGCAACAGGCGGCGCGGATGTCAGATTACACCGCGTTCCTCTACTTGGGCGAACTAGTCGAGTACGACAAAACGACCAAGATCTTTACAAGCCCAAGAGACAAGCGCACTGAGGACTATGTCACCGGCAGATTCGGCTGACGCCGTGTGGCGGAAACGATTGAACCGCTACGGCATCGGACGATTACAGTGTTAGAGCGGGTTCGGCAGGGTCAACGGGCTTAACATGGAAACACATTTCGAGCACGAACTGAACGAGCTGAAACAGCGCCTCCTCGAAATGGCGAGTTACGCCGAGACCGCGGTGCGCCAGGCCATCGAGGCGCTTACCACCAGAAACGAGCAGCTCGCTGTTGCGGTAAGAGACAACGACGCGATCCTGGACAAATTCGAGGTCGAGATTGATGAAATGGCGATCGCTCTGCTGGCGCGGGCGCCACTGGCAAGCCAATTGCGACTCGTCACCGTTGCGATGAAAATTTCGCAAAACCTCGAACGCGTCGGCGACGAAGCAGCGAAGATCGCCAAACGCGCGCGCGACCTGTGCAGACAGCCGCCACTCAAAGCGCCGCCCGACCTTTCGGCCATGGCCACCGTTGCTTTAAGCATGCTCAAGGCGGCACTCGACGCGTTTGTCAACCACGACCCGGCTGCAGCCCGCGCGGTCATTCAGCGCGACATCGAGGAAGACACGCTCCATAAACAGGTCAGGCGCGAACTGGCGAAGCTAATGATGGAGAACCCCGAAAACGTGAACCGCGCGCTCGACCTGCTCACAGCGGCCAAATGCTTGGAGCGCATTGCCGACCACGCAACTAACATTGCCGAAGAAGTCGTTTATCTGTACGAAGGCCAGGACATCCGCCACATGCCAAAAGCCTGAGCTGACCCCGTCAGGAAGTCTGCATCAGGGGCGGTCAATTGATACTTCACCGACTTTTGCCCTGCTAATCCGAGAGCGGACAGGCCTGGGAAAATTTCAGGCTGCCCGTTTTTACAAACCGCCGTCCTTAAGCGATTGGGATATGCTCGACCCTAAAGGGTCATTTGCCCTCCCTTCACCTGCGTTCTGGTTTGCGGCAATCAGGGGTGATGACCAGCAAGCTTTCCCTAAACATGTGCGTCTGGCACACACGCACCGGGCAAAACCGCTCGGTAGATAAACACAGGTGCGGACGCAACAAAACGCTTTGCAAATTGCTTTGCGACCATCACGGCGCCGTGAAATTCTCGAATTTTGTCACGTCCGCCAGCGACTTGGTGATGTTTGAATCGTAGGCGTCAACCTATCTGCGCCGCAACGTCCGTTTTGGACCACACCCCAGTCGAGTCTTACGCGAAGCCAGTTGTGTGATCGTTGTTGGGTTGTGAGTTAACTGCTAGCGCGTGGCCTCATGCCTGCGACGGGTATATTGAAACCGGCGCTTCGGTATGAGCAACAATCCTCAGGGGCGCTGGTGTGAATCCCATTGCCCGCCAAGCGCTAAGGATTTCACGGTTTCGGTTTCTGCAGACGCGTTTTGAAGAACTCGCGGACACGCTCACCGTCCTTGAACTCGGCACTATCAATGACGAAGCGGCGTCCTTCGACGCGAACCGCCACCGTAAGACCGTCGTCATCCGGAACCACGTACTCGACGTTGTTGGGTAGCGCAGCTACAAACGTCTTGCCCGTTATCGTGACGATCTCCAGCCTTTCGCCTTCGAGCAGTCGGATCG
>JANWZY010000243.1:4048-4354 GCA_025061935.1 Verrucomicrobiia bacterium | reverse complement strand
GCCGACCACAACAGCCACGGCCTGAACTTGCCCCAGCGCGGGTTTGTGCGGTCGGCTATGATGCCCATCAGCGGGTCGGTTATGGCGTCGCTGAACCGGACCAGCAAAAGCATGGTACCCAATGCCGCCGCTTTGATCCGCATGACGTCGGTGTAAAACCCGACCTGAAACACCATGAGCATCTGGAACACGAAGTTTGCGGATGCGTCACTCAGGCTGTAACCCGCCTTCTCCCAGAAGCTCAGCTTGCCGCTAGGTTTTTCCATACCTTGAGCCTTCGGTTTGCGCGGCCAGGCGTGGGAGCCA
>JANWZY010000243.1:0-4038 GCA_025061935.1 Verrucomicrobiia bacterium | reverse complement strand
GTTTTGCCCATCCGGTGCGCCTGGGGGGGGGGGGCCCGGGGGGGGGGGCCGGGCGGGGAGTTTTGTGTTTATGTGTGGGGCCCACCCACGGGGGCCCCACACGACTGTAACTTCTCGGGCTCAACCTGCTGCTTGCCCGTCTGCTCTTGAACTTGTTTCACATGTTGGATAGCCAAATGCGTGAAGATCGCGCCGGGCCTGGGGTAGCCCGCCACAATGTAATGCGGGCCTTTCTTGGTCTCGCCCTTTTCTTTTTCGAGGGTGGGCCTGACGCTTTCAGGACTGATCAGTGAATGGCCGTGCTGGAAGATGACCTTGTCCATGAGCCTGTACACCTGCTTGCTCTCTTCGGTCATCCCGTAGTAATCGAGCATTTGCGCCAGCACGTAATTGGACGCGACCCAAACGTCCTTGCCCTGGTCGGACTTGACCGGCTTGGCATCCTTGGTCTGCGCTGTGGACCAGCCCATCATGGTCCTGTTGTTGACGAAAATGGTGCGCAGCACTTTCCTGACGCGGTCTGCGGGCAAGAATGGCTCCTCGCCCATGGCAATCAAATACCAAAGGCCATCGAGCTGGTTCGTCCATACGTCCGTGTTCTTCTTGCCCGTGACCGGGTCGAAGCAAGTCACGTAATATTCGAGTTTGCGTCCGAGCCGGTTCCTGGTCTCGGTCCAGAGTTTCTCGTACACCTGAAGCGCTTTTTGGAAAATTTGCTCGTAGTCCCGCTGCGCATTCTTATCCCCTACAATCTGCGCCATTCGGATCATGGCATGGCACCCGGCGAGGAACACATTGACCGAGTATGCGTCCACGCCGAAGAGATGAATGTTGTCGAACGTGTTCTTAACCTCGTTCGGATGGCCCTCGGGTACGCCATCGCCGTCGAAGTCGAGCTTCATGAGGTAGTCAAAGCCGAATTTGAGCGTGTCCCAGTTCCGCTTCAGGAACTGAACGTCACCGGTAAACTTGACGTTGCGCAACACGCGCAGCGCGAGCTTCGGAAACAAGTCCGTCCAATAGTTTGTGTTGTACCAGGTGTATTCACTCTTGTTTTTGAGCGGGCAGCCGAAAGGCATGGCACCGAGGTCATGTGCGACACTGCCCTTGATTTTTGTCGGCGCGCGAATGTGCGTGAGTGACACGCCCTCGTACTCTTCGGGATGCTCCTCGAAATGTTTCCTTGCTTCAATAAAGGAGGCGTGGATGTGGTAGAACCGCTCGGTCAGGTCCTCCTGCAGGATCGAATCAATCGTGCGCTGGCACAGCTCCTGTTCGACCTCCGGGAACAGCCACAACAGCACCATCGAATACCAGTCCACGTCGGACGAGTTGTTGTAAGGATAATCGAAACACTCGACGAACCGTGCCACGTCGTTTCCGTGCTTGTCCTCGATCCATACGGATGCGTTCGAGAGTGGCGCGCTCAGCTCGTTGAGGATCAAACGGGTGAGCCGTAGTGCACCCTCGAGGTCGTCGCGGTACGCCGGCGTTTGACGCACGCGCTCGAAGACGCGGCGCTGGAATGCGAGCGTCCGCTCCTGCCATTGCTTGTAATTCTCCAGTGCGAGTTTCGCCATCTCGAATGCGCGCGTGGTGGCGTTTTTGAAATGCCTGACATACTTGCGCTCGACCACAGTGTCGTCGGCGTACCACTGTTCAGGAAAGTCGAAGGCCACAGCAAGCGGCACGACGCGCGTCTCTTTCGGCCGGAGTGTGAAGGCCACGCTTATGGCCGCACCGTAGTCATGGTGCGGCTTGCAAGGGGGCTTGTAGTAGAACGACCCGTCGCTGCGCAACAACAGGTCCTGCTTCAGGCTATTGAGCCTGAAGTACGGCTGCGTATCAATGCGCACGCCCGCGTCCTTGGGCACGCAAATTACCATCCGTTCCGGACTTTCTGTGCTGCCCATTATTACGCCCTGCAGGCCGTCCCGGTCGAAGGCCTCATGCTTATGCGCCCTGACTGCCGGCGCGCACAAGTACGCACTGTCTTGATCAATGGGCCTATATTTCTTCTGTTGCAGATTCGCGAGCGACGGGCGCGGCAAAACAAGAATCACCTGCTGTTCTTTGCCAGAAGTATTAGTCACCTCAAACTCCTCGACCCCAATTGGGATCAAAGCGTGGTGGGCGCCAGCCAAGAAAGGCGACACAAAACGCCTAACTATGCGCAGGCTCGGCAGCTTGTAGGCGATCTCAGCCATCGGCGTGGCAATCGAAATGGTCACCCTGTCCAGCGAGACCGGTGGATGATAATACCGCTCGGCTACCGGAATGTCGTCCGGACTCTCGGTTATCTCCGGGTTTTTGGTGGTGAGCATAACCGCTTCATCGCCGACCTGAACAAACGGCGCGGAAGCAAGCTGGATCGCCTTCTGATTAAGGAACACGAGCCTCCCGGCATCGTTCAGCCGGTTGTACAGCCCGTCCGGCGAAATGCCGACCGAGCAGGTTGGCGCGCCCTGCAGAAAAATCGTCTGGGGGAACTGCATCGTTTTGGACATCCCCTGGAAATGCACCGTCATCTTGTTCTTGACGTAGATGGTATGAATCTGCGCGCCTGAAATGGTGAACAAGTCCGCAGGATTAAATTGGTACTGTTTAGCCATGGCGGGTCCTATCGCGTCAAAATTGCCAAGCGAAAAATCAAGTCTTTCCACCAAAACCTATTTTCAGCCACTGTGCCTTCAACATGCATCGGGCGATCCCCAAGCGGCCCCGTGAATAGCAAAGTCTCATCATTTGTCCGCGCGTTGGGGATCGCCCACGTCTATTCCGGCGCTCGACCGGGCCTCAATCCGCATTTAACAGTATGCCATACCGAACGGCTGTTTTTTGGCAGGCGGCGGTTTCACCGGCGTCTCTTTCTCGTCGCCCAGCCGGATCGGCAACTTCGTTGACTTCGGTGGCTTGATTTTGCCAAACAAGAGCGCCGCAGCAGCGCGGATCGAGTCAGGCGTAGCGCTGAAGTTACACACGACCGCGTCCGCCTCTTTCGTGGTGCCTTCGATATACGGGTAGTTCGTGACGACAACGACCTTGTGCCCTGCCTCTTTCAGTTTCTTCACTAGCAAACGGTTGTTCCCGGCCTTCACAATCCGCGCGTAGTAATTGGTCATGACCACCAGGTCAGCCTGCTTTGCCAACTCCAGCGCCTCGGCCATGTCCGCGGCAGTAGCAGCAAATTCCGTGTCGTCTAAGATCAGATTGGTCGAATGCGTCGCCATCGCCTCGCTGAACATGTATGAGTGGTGGTACGGGTCTTTCCCGACGAATTCGTACGGGATGCGCTGCTCGATAACCAGAATCTTTTGCTTCGGCGACAGCGGCAAGAGCTGCTTGTCGTCGCGCATGACAATCAGGGCGCGCTTGGCCACGTCCCATGAGAAATCAATCACGGCTTTGCTCATTGCGTAAGCTTGCGCCTTCTTCGGGTCCATCTTGCCCGCAGTCTCGAACACGCCCTGCTCGTATTTCATCCGCAACACACGCCGGACTGCATCATTGAGTCGTTCTTCGGAGATCTCTCCGGTTTCAACTGCGTGCTTGATCCCGAAGTAGCACTGCGTGCGCGAGTCATCATCCGCCTTGAGCAAGATGTTGTCGCACCCGGCCTTGATCGCCATGACGCACGCGCGCGGCAACGGCCAGTTCTTCAAAATAGCAGCCATGCCGATCGCGTCTGAAACTATGACCCCGTCGAACCCGAGTTCTTCACGGAGCAGTCCGCGGAGTACTTTCTCCGACAGCGTCGCCGGGTACTTGTCGTCGTACGCTGGATACACCGAGTGCGCGGTCATGATCGCCTTCACACCTGCATCAATCGCAGCCTTGAACGGTACCAGCTCGACCTCGTGCATCCGCTTCTTGTCGGCTTTAATTACGTCGAGCACATCGTGCGCGTCTGTGGCTGAGTCGCCTCTGCCTGGGAAATGTTTCGCCGTGGCAGCCAGCCCACCGTCTTGAAGCCCCTTGACCAATGCTACAGCGTGCTTGGCACAAATGTGCGGGTCGTCACTGAACGATCGGACGCCG
>JANWZY010000242.1 GCA_025061935.1 Verrucomicrobiia bacterium | reverse complement strand
CCGCACTGCCACTTGCGCGCGGGCTGTCGGCGTGCACAGTGCCGCTTAGTGTACGTGGGTGCCCGAACGCAGGTAACACGTCGCGGTGCAGCGCCTGGTTGTGGGCCGGCGCGTGGTGTGTGTGCCCGGCGTTGCGAGCCAGAGCCGAGTCGGTAGCCGGTGCGGTGCGTGCAGCGCTTAGCGGCGGTGCCGTATCTGCTAGGACTTGCAGGGCCAGTCCGGCTGCGCCGGCACTCATTGGGTGTTGGGCGCAGTGTCCTTTGTAATGCAGGGGTTCAGCGCGAGTGGTCCAGTTGCTCGATAGCGCGGAGCAGGGCGCGTTGAATCTGCTCTTTTCGCTCGGCCAGCACAATTTTGCGCCCGTCAAGTTCTGTAACGTAGAAGCTGTCTATTGCTGCGCCTTTCTCAGTGCAGATTCGCGCCGCGGAAATGTTCAGGCCCAATTCACTCAACGCGCGGGAGAGGGCGTAGAGCAGTCCGAGCCTGTCCTCGGTCTCGATCTCGATGACGGTGGCAACATCGGAGGCATCGTTGTAAAGCTCGATCCGGGTCGGTATCCGCTCGCCTTCGTACGATTGGTAAATTGAGCGGCCGCGTTTCTGCTGTGCGATCAGTGAGGCGAGGTCGAGCGGTTCGTCGGCCAACACTCTGGCCAAGAGCGTATCGAACTGTTGGCGTTGCGATTGTGTGGCGAGTCCGCCTGTTTGCGCATCGACTACGTAGAACGTGTCCAACACGACGCCGTCGGTGCGCGTGAACACTTGCGCGCTGAGGATGTTAAGCCCGACCGCACTGAATGAGCCTGCGATTTTGCTGAATAGTCCGGGCCGGTCGCCTGTGCATACCTTGGCTGCGGAACAGCCGCGGTCTGGGTAGCTTCGCCAAAGCACGATGGGTTGGCACGTGCCGTTCCGGCACGCTGCGCGCGCCTGAATGAAACGGCGCGCTAGGCGTACGTCCTCGGCTATTTCGTTGGCTGTGTGTGCCTCGAAGTATCGTGCGTCGAGCGAGTCGAAGTGTGTCTGGATGTGCTGCTGGCTTGCGCGCGTAGGCATGAGCTGGCGCACTTGCGCCATTAGCGCTTCGCGCCTTTTCTGCGCAGTTTGCGCGTACTCGCCGCCGCCGAGTAGCGCGTCGAGGGTTTTACGGTACAGGCGCCACAGTAGCGAATTTTTGAAGCTGTTCCAGAGTCTGTCGCTTGTCGCTTGCGCGTCGGCAAAGGTTAGCACGGCCAGGGCCGCCAGGCTGGCTGGCGTTTCAACGAGCCTGGCGAAGTGCCTGATTACGGCCGGGTCGGCGAGGTCGCGGAGCTGCGACATGCGCGCCATGTCGAGGTGGTGCGCAATCAGCTTGTGCAATGTGTGTGTTGCCTCGGTGTCGAGGCCCAACCGCCGTGCTACGCGCAAGGCGAGCCGGCAACTCTGTTCGACGTGGTTACCGTGGCCCAGCCCTTTGCCGGTGTCGTGCAGCAGCAGCGCAAGATAGAGTAGCTCCGGGCGTTCGATATTCCTGAACAGTGCGCCGTACTCGGCGTGTGGCAGATGTTTGGCCTCGCACAGGCCATCGAGCTGCTCGATGCATTTCAGTGTGTGTTCGTCGGCAGCGTATTGATGGTAAAACTCGTGCTGGACGAGACACGTCAACCTGCCGAACTCGGGGATGTATTTGCCGAGGAGCCCGACCTCGTGCATAGCGCGCAGTGCGGGGGCGACGCTACCGCGCTGACGCAAGATGTTGAGGAACGTGTCTGCCACATGCGGGTCTTGTGCGAACGCGCGGTTGGCGAGCCGCAGCTCTGTCCGGATGAGCTGGACGAGGTCCGGGTGCAATTGTGCGCGGCGCTGCTGCGCGTACATGAACACGCGCATGAGCCGGCGCGGCTGGTCGCGGAAGACGCGGTTGGACTCGTGCACAATTTGCCCGTCAGTGAGCCTGAACCCGTCGAAGACGTTTTCTTTGGCTGTTGCGCGCGCGTGTGCGCCGAACAGGCGTCCGAACGGCAGGCGCGGCTTGTCGGCGGGGCTCAGTGCCATTCGCTGTTCGAGCGTGCGGCTCAGCAGGTGGATGTTCCGCATGTGTGTATAGAGCACACGCATGAATTTTTCGATCCGCTGGCTTGGCGAGCGGTCTTTGAACCCGAGGTTGTACGCGACGGCCGGCTGCAGGTTTTTTGTTAGCGTGTCCACGGGCCGGTTCGCGTGATAGTGCATTTCTGTGCGCACGCGCAGCAAAAAGTCGTATGCTGCATCGAGCTGTTTGCGCTCGGTGGCGGTGATGAACCCGCGTGCCTCCAGTTCTTCGAGTGTGCGGACGCGGTACTTGAACCACGCCATCCACAGGAGGTTTTGGTAGTCGCGGAGGCCGCCGCAGCCGTTTTTGATATTCGGCTCCTGCATGCATGCGGAGTTGCCAAACTTTTGTCTGCGCTCGGCCTGGTCGGCCAGCCGCGCCTTGAGGAATTCCTCCTCGTGCCCGATGACGCATTTTTCCAGAATGGCGCGCTCGAATTGCTCGAAGAGCGCGGGGTCGCCTGCGACCAGGCGCGCCTCGAGCATTGAAGTTTTCGAGCGCATGTCGCGGCGCGCGAGCCGGACGCATTCGTCCACGTTGTGCACAGTGTGTGAGACCTTCAAGCCCATGTCCCAAAGCGGGTACAACACATGTCTGACGATGGTTTCGACTGTGGAGCCTGGCGCGGGGCCAGTGTGGGTTTTGCCCGCGTGCAGGAAAACGATGTCAATGTCGCTATGCGGGTTCAGCTCCGCGCGCCCGTATCCGCCCAGAGCGACCAGCGCGAGCGGTTCCGGCTCGGCGCGCGCATGATGTGCCGCTGCCTCGATGGCTGCGCGCCAGAGGTTTTGCAGCAGCAGGTCCACAACGAACGCGCGGGCTTGGCACAGTTCGCGTCCACTTGCGCCGGCGCGGTGCAGCAGTTTCAGTCGGTGCGTCTCGAGCTTGAGGAACGATTTGAACCGGGTCAGCTCCGCAGTTGCAGGCTTGCCTTCGGGCATGTGCAGCCGCGCTTCGGCATCGGCCCGGATTTTGTCCAGCACGCCGTGCATATGGCGCTATGAACTCTGGCCCGAAACCTGCGCCGAGGCAAGCACACGGACGCGGTCGCTGCATGGTCTGCTGGGCGCGTTGGCACCCGAGCACGGTAGCACGTGTGTAAGCCTTGGGCGCGGACTCGCTTCCGGTGCTGAGGCAGGAATGTTGTGCTAAGGGTTGGCGTTCAGCGGTTCGCGTAGTAGGCGTCAATTTTCGCCGCTACGTCTTTGAAGCTGATATCTTGCTCGTAGATGAGTTTGAACTGCTCGATCGCCTCGGCCTGCTTGCCCATTTTTTCGAGCACGGACCCGAGCGCGTAGATCAGCTCCTTCTTTTCGTCGTCGAATACAAGCTTTTCTTTGATCGCGTTTTGGAACGCGCGTGCGGCTAGGTCGTAAATGCCTTTGCGCGCGAAGCACTGGCCGAGGTAGAACAGCGCGCGGATGTGCAGGTGCGGGTTCGCCTGCGCTTTCTGAAATTCCTGAATGGCTTCGTTGAGCCTGCCGGATTCGAAGTACAACTGGCCCAGCTCGAACTTGATCGTCAGGTCGGTCGGGAACCGCTCGGCGCGTCTGCGGCATTCATCGAGCTGGTAAGCGAGCTTTTCTGCGCGGAGCCGCTCGGCCTGTTGCGGGTAATCCGGCGCGTTCGGGTCGAGCCGCGCAAGCTGCTCGTCGTACTTGCGGACGGTCAGTGTTGCTATTGCCTTTTCGAGCGACGGGTCGCTGGCGCCTTCGACTGCGCGGATGCGTTCGTAGCAGGCGAGTGCGTCGTCGTACCGCTTGCGCTGCGTGTACAGGTCTGCCAGCGCACGGAGGATTCGGAGGTTGTTCGGGGCGGAATTCAGTTGGGCCTCGTGTTCGGCTATGAGTTTGTCGAGCGTCTCCTCGGACTTGACTATCCGCTGCTGCTGCTCCAATGCGATGGCTTCCTCTTTGTCTTTGAGTATGTCCCTGTACGAGCCGGTGCCGCTGGCCAGCGCTTCGTAACCCTGCTCTTTGAGCGTGCGTTGCGCGGTGACGTTTTTGAGAGCTTGTGCGACCTCGACGTCGTTTGGGTAAACCCGTTGCAGCTCGGTCAGGACTTTTTCAGCTCGCGCTTGGTCGCCAGCTTTGGTCAGCGCTTGGGCGAATTCGAGCACCAGGGCTTTGTCTCTGGGCGATTGCTTGACCGCAAGCTCGAATGCGAGCACAGCCGTTTGCGGCATATCGGCGGCTAGCGCCGCCTGGCCAAGCAGCTTATGCGCATGCACGTTGTGGGGGTCCGTGCACAAAATCTGCTCCGCAATGTTGATCGCTTCCAGCGGGTCGG
>JANWZY010000241.1 GCA_025061935.1 Verrucomicrobiia bacterium | reverse complement strand
TCAGTGCCCGAGTTACACCCGGTGCATTGAGAAACCTGCGTTCCGGGTCGACTGCGCGGTTGGCCAGCGCGACCGCGAGCCCAACAATTGCAAGAGCAGTCCACAAGTGCACCCATCCGATAAGGAAAAATGGCGTTATGGCGGCATTCCACGTGATCAGAAGCGCAGGGTGGTACCAGCGAATTGCCAGCGGACAGAATATTACTGCAAAGAGGAAAACCAACACGGCCAAAGTCGTTGACTCGTAGGGCCGCGCCAGCAGATATCCGACTAGTATTGCCAGTGGGATACACAGCCCGAAAATCGCTTGGCTCCTAGAGACAGTAAATGCCCCAGCCATCGTTGCGGAATCATATCTTGGGAATCTCGAAATGATCAATCCGAATTTGATTGTGATAGTGTACTTAGTAGCGCCAAGTTTTCCCGCGAACAGGCAAATTGCCCGCTGACTTGATCCCGCCTTCCTTTTTTGCCATTGAGCATTTTAGTCTCCGTGGAGTGCACGAACGTCGAGGTCAATCCTGGATTGCGCAACGCAGTTGGCCGGAGTTATTCGGTCTGAAAAAAACGGAACCCACATTTCAGCGGAGTGCACTCGGGGCAAATAGCTTCTTGGAAAGCGATTTACCGGACATGGTTCATGCTCTGCACTTGCGGTCTTCCGCATTTATGAGCGGGCCACGGGATGGAGCCTGGGCCGTCGTGCGTGCCAGCAGATGCCGTTTGGCTTCGTGCTCTAAACTGAGCCAGTTGTTTGCTTGGAACCGATGTGTCTCTTGATAATTACTGTTTACAGAGCTGCTGGGAGAAAGGTATCATTTTCACATCTAAAAGCCGCGTATGAAGAAAATCGAGGCTATCATCAAGCCGTTTAAGTTGGAGGACGTTAAGGAAGCGCTTACGGCGTTGGGTGTGCAGGGCATGACGGTTTCGGAAGTAAAGGGTTTTGGGCGCCAAAAAGGCCACACCGAGATTTATCGGGGCAGCGAATATACAGTGGACTTTTTGCCCAAGCTTAAAATTGAAGTTGTCGTAAGCGACAGCTTAGTGCAGCCGGCTGTGGACGCGATTGTAAAAGCGGCCAAAACCGGCAAGATCGGCGACGGCAAAGTATTTGTCTGCCCAGTTGAGAACGCCGTCCGCATTCGGACCGAAGAGACTGGTGACCAAGCCGTCTGACTTGTCTGCTGGCGCGGGTGCGTGGATTCCAACTATTAGGCGCGGAAAAACAAGCGGTAATGTCACCGGATCGCTTGGTTTCCGAAAAAGGTTTGGCCTGTGAACAACTCGTGAAAAAAAGTTAATATGTTCTGCTCGTAACCGGGCGGCGACGCCAGCTACAAAAGGGCAGCTTTAGGTTCGAAAACCAAACGCGGAGTAAAACCCCGGCAGAGCGAAATGGACGACCATGGGCGGTTACAGTCTAACTTGCTGACAATCAATGACTTGATTGCGAGCGCTGACTCGATTCTGCGCTATGATATGCTGATTGTCGGCATGCACCCAGCTAGGGTGGGCAAGTAGCTTGGTAGATTCAGTCTTTCCGACCGTTCCGTAGATTCGCTCTAGGGCGGGGTGAATAATTACTGGAAAAATTACGTTTTTTGCTGTGGCGATGGATGGCGCTGCCGAAAAAATTTGGGCTGCTGCGCAAGCGAAGCTTCGCACGATGCTTAGCGCGGACACGTTTAACCTATGGTTCGCGCCTGTGCGTGCGGTAGCCGTGGACGGCCACATCTTGGTTTTGGAAGTGGCAAATGATTTCTGCGAAGTGTGGCTGAAGGACAATTACCTGGGCCTTTTGCAGGATGTGCTAGCTCAGGTTTCCGGCCGCGCATTGCATGTGAAGTTCAAAGTTGCGAGCGGTGCTACCGCGCCGAGCGCGCCACCGACCGTGTCCCACGCCCGTGAAAAGACTCGTGGGAACGAAGACCGCGCGGCCGCAACAAGCGAGAACTGTTTCAATCCCAAGTACACGTTCGACACCTTCGTGGTCGGTAGCAACAACAACTTCGCGCATGCGGCGGCGCTGGCCGTTGCGCAGGCGCCTGGCAAATCATACAACCCGCTGTTTATTTACGGCGGGGTGGGGCTCGGGAAGACGCACCTTTTACATGCGATCGGTCAGGCGGTGCTTAGTCAGCGCAAAGCTACTCGCGTGGCGTACGTCACCTCGGAAAAATTCACCAACGAGTATATTGACAGCATTCAGAACAATCAGCTCATGCGCTTCCGCAAGAAGTACCGTCAGACCGAGGTACTGCTGATTGACGACGTGCAATTCCTTGCGGGGAAAGAGCGCATTCAAGAAGAGTTTTTCCACACGTTCAATGCGTTGCACGAGGCGCACAGGCAAATTGTGCTGACCTGCGACCGCCCGGCCAGCGAGATCCAAAACCTCGAGCAGCGATTGGTCTCGCGGTTCGAATGGGGGCTTGTGGCCGACCTGCAGCCGCCGGATATCGAGGTCCGGCTGGCAATACTTCAAAAGAAAGCGGCATTGATGGGAGTCAGTTTGCCGGATGAAGTCATGAATTTCTTGGCGAACCGTATTCGCTCGAACATACGGCGGCTCGAAGGCGCCTTGGTCAGGGTGGCGTCTTATGCGCCTCTGACGGGTAAGAAACTCACGATCGAGACCGTCGAAGAATTATTGCGGGACATTCTTCACGAAGAGGGCCGGCTTACAATCACCATCGAGACCATTCAGAAGAAGGTAGCTGAGCATTTCGACATAAGGCTGGCGGACATGACCAGCAAGCGCCGCCCGGAAAACATCGCTTTCCCGCGCCAGATCGCAATGTACTTGGCGCGTCAACTGACCGGTTGCTCGCTCACTGCTATAGGTGAAGCTTTCGGCGGGCGCGACCATGGAACGGTGCTGCATGCCTGCCGAGTGGTCAAAGATCGGATGGAAGTTGACGCGAATGTCCGCCAGGTCGTGCATTACCTCGAAAAACAATTGATGCGATAGCGGCGCACCGGCTTGGAGGCAGCCCGAGGTCGGGATGTTTCCATTCAACCGGTGGCGGAGGCTATCCGGCGGTGGGGAGTGAGCTCCTACTATGCCAGACTTGACACGCCGGGTCTAGCAAAATCCACTTCAGTGGCATGGCGGCCATCGAGGTCAACGGCCTGACGAAGGTATTCCGCACCTATCGGAAGGAACCCGGGTTGATTGGGGCCATTAAAGGATTGTTTCATCGCAAGTACGAGCTTGTCCGCGCGGTAGATCAGATCAGCTTTAAGATCGAAGTTGGCGAACTGGTCGGGTTTCTCGGGCCGAACGGCGCAGGTAAAACGACCACATTGAAGATGCTATCCGGCCTGCTTTATCCCACAAGTGGTACGGCACGTGTGCTCGGATTCGTCCCTTGGGAACGGCACGATGCGTACCGGCGCGTGTTCGCGCTTGTGCTCGGTCAAAAAAATCAGCTCTGGTGGGACCTGCCTGCAGTCGAATCACTTGAGCTGAACGCGAAAATCTACGGTGTATCCCGCGCGCAATTGAACCGCACGATGGCAGAACTCGGTGAGTTGTTGGGTGTGCGCGATAAATTTTCTATCCCGGTGCGCGAACTGTCGCTCGGAGAACGAATGAAAATGGAGCTAATCGCTGCGTTGTTACACCAGCCGAAAGTGCTTTTCCTCGACGAGCCTACCATCGGGCTTGATGTCGTGTCGCAGAAAGTGGTGCGCGAATTCATTCGCGAGTACAACGCGCGGCATAAAACTACGATCCTGCTAACAAGTCACTACATGACGGACATCCAAGAATTGTGCCGGCGCGTGATCATAATAGACCATGGCAGGATAATATTCGACGGCCAGCTCGACGCCATTGTTGACCAGTTCGCGGATTTCAAGCTGGTGACAATCCACTATGCCCTTGGGGCAAGTTGCTCTGCTGAACGCCTCGCCGGGTACGGCGAGCTAATCGAGCACAACCCAGCTAGCGCAGTACTCAAGGTAAAGCGCGATCGCGTCATCTCTGTTTGCAAAGCCCTACTTGACGAATTGCCGGTGAGCGACATTGACATCCAAGAGGTTCCGATCGAAGAGGTCATCCGGAAGATTTTCGCGCGTTAAGGCGAAAGGTGGATTTGTGCGTTTGAGCGGCATATTTCCATCCTGTGCTGGGATGAGCTGCTTTTTTGTGCCGGTCGCGTACAGCGCCGGGCGCGTGATTCGGCGAAAAAGCGCGGCTGGCATTTTTGGTTTGTCGCGCAGCGCCGGCAGATGCCTTCCAAGGCTGGATTTCTGTTCCACCGGCATCGGCCGCGTGTGCCGTGGCGCGCAGCCGGCACCGCGCTATGCTAAAACAATGCTTTATGCCACCGCGCAAGCGGTTTGCGGAGTTCTTTTG